>JAJQGZ010000187.1 GCA_021200075.1 Clostridiales bacterium
GGACTCTATTAAACTTTTACACGGAAGTGTTCAACTTGCACTTGCAATTTTCGGTATTATTTTATTACCGGGTAGATACTCGGAATAATTTTAAAGAGAGGTAAAAAAATGACTGAAAGAAAACTATTGTTCAAATCCGTTGTATCCGCTGTGCTTATTGCGTTTATAATGTCGGCAATTTTCATCGGGTGCGGTTCGTCAGGCGATGATGAATCGGAAAATTCGTCTGTCACAGGTACAGTTTTTGTAATTTCACGGGAGGACGGCTCCGGCACAAGGGATGCCTTCACCGAGCTTATGGGCATTACGGACGAAGACGGCAATGACAACACACTTGACAGTGCAGAAATTACAAGCTCCACATCCGTTATGATGACCACCGTTATGGGTAACAAAAGGGCAATCGGTTATATTTCCTTCGGTTCTCTTTCTGATGATGTAAAGGCGGTTTTAATTGACGGTGTTGAAGCAAGCGCCGATACCGTCAAGGACGGTTCATATTCGCTTCAAAGACCGTTTATTGTGGTTTATAAAGAGGAAAAACTGTCAGACCTTGCGACTGATTTTGTCTCGTTTATTATGAGTACTGACGGTCAAAGTATTATAGACAAGGACGGCTATATATCCATCGGCTCTGATTATGATTACACTCCGTGGGTCTTACGGGTACGGTAATTCTTTCTGGTCCAACCTCGGTTGCACCGGTTATGAATGTCCTTGCCGATGAATATAAAAGCTTAATTCGGGTGTTACGATTGAAATTCAGGAGCCGGGTTCGTCGGCAGGTATCGAGTCCGCTCTGTCGGATGCGGTGGATATTGCTATGTCGTCATGAGAGCTTAAAGAGGAGGAAGCCGGGACGCTTACGGCTGTGCAAATTGTGTTTGACGGAATTGTGGTTATTGTCAATAACGATAATCCGATTGATAACCTGACCGTTTCTCAAATCAAATCAATTTTCACAGGTGAAATTATGGATTGGGATGATGTGGCGCAGTAATTGAAAAGGAAAAAATTATCGAAAATGGAATGAAACTTCTCTTTTTGCTGTGTGCGGTAATATCAATTACGGCGGTAATAATGATATGCGTGTTTATTTTTGCAAACGGTATTTCGGCAATAAGGGAGATAGGATTTAAAAATTTCATATTCGGCACAAGATGGAAGCCTAAGCAAGGTGTTTACGGGATTTTGCTGATGATAGCCGCAAGCATTTATGTCACGGCAGGAGCGGTGATTGTAGGCGTTCCTACAGGCGTATTGACGGCGGTTTTTATGTCAAGCTATTGCCCTAAAAGGCTTTACAGTGTAATTAAGCTGATTATTAACTTGCTCGCCGGTATACCGTCTGTGATTTACGGATTTTTCTTTTTGGTTTTCGTCGTTCCGATAGCGCAAAAGCTCACCGATACAAGCGGAAAGGGAATACTCATGGAGTCTGTTTTGCTCGGTGTAATGATTTTACCCACCGTGATAAATATATCGGAATCCTCTTTGTGTGCCGTGCCTGCTCGGTATTACGAGGGCTCTCTCGCACTCGGCGCCACTAAGGAGCGCAGTATTTTCAAAACTGTTGTTCTGGCGGCTTCGGCAGGAATACTCATCGGAATAATCCTCGGTATTGGCAGAGCGGTTGGGAAAACTATGGCGGTTGTAATGATTGTAGGCAATCAAGCGGTACTGCCCGATTCGATAACCTCCGGCGTGCGTACTCTCACAGGCAATATAGTGCTGGAAATGTCGCATACCTCGGGGCTTCATCGAGGTACTTTGATAGGTACTGCGGCAGTGCTGTTTGTATTTATTCTTATAATAAATCTCTGTTTTTCACTGCTTTCGGGAAAGGGGAGAACGAAAAATGAATAAGCTAAAAGAATACCTCCGTCACCCTGCTTCGTTTGCGGTGTTTTTGCTTGTGATTATCGCCTCGCTTATAACTGTAAGCGCCGCTTTGTTCATAGTGGTATATATCCTTGTAAAGGGAATACCCAATTTTAGCGCAAAGCTTTTTGAACTCGATTTTTCATCAAAAAAATCAGTCTATGCTCCCGTCGGTGATTAATACATTTTATCTCACTTTTTTGACCCTGATTATATCCGCTCCTGTCGGGATTCTCTCTGCTGTTTATCTTGTTGAATATTCAAAAAAGACAGCGTCTTTGTTAAACTGATAAGGATAACCAATGAAACGCTTGCAGGTATTCCGTCAATTGTTTACGGTCTTTTCGGCTATCTTGCATTTGTTATTTCGGGCTTGTGGGGATATTCTCTTATCGCCGGTGTGTTGACTCTTGCCGTTATGGTTTTGCCGGTTATAATCCGCACATCGGAGGAATCGCTTCGCTCTGTTGATAATGCTTACCGTGAGGGTTCGTATGCTCTCGGAGCAGGTAAGCTCAGGACGGTATTCAAAATTGTTCTGCCGTCGGCAGGCTCGGGTATTATGTCGGGGATAATACTTGCAATCGGCAGAATCGTGGGCGAAACCGCCGCACTTATATACACGGCAGGTACCGTTCCCGACGCCGCAACCGAGCTTACATCATCTGCGAGAACTTTGTCCGTTCATCTTTATTTGCTGTTAAACGAAGGGCTTTATACAAATGAGGCATATGCAATGACTGTGGTACTGCTTGCGGTTGTGCTTGTGATAAACGCTCTGTCGTCCTTAATTGCAAAAAGGCTTCAAAACACGAGGGTATGATATGAACTGCTTTGACATTAAAAATTTTGAATTATTTTACGATAATTTTCAAGCGATTAAGGGGATAAATCTGCAAATTCCCGAAAAAAGTAACCGCATTTATCGGCCCGTCAGGCTGCGGAAAATCGACCGTAATAAAAACCCTTAACCGAAACGATCTTATACCCGGTTGCAAAATCAGCGGAGATATACGCTTTAACGGCAAAGATATTTTTAAAGCCGTTGATGTAAATGAGCTTAGAAAGCAAGTCGGTATGGTGTTTCAAAAGCCTAATCCTTTTCCTATGAGCATTTATGATAATATAGCGTTTGGGCCTAAAATGCACGGCGTAAAGAAAAAGTAAGAGCTTGACGATATTGTAGAGGAAAATCTGAAAAAAGCCGCACTGTGGGACGAGGTGCGCAATAATTTAAAAAAGAATGCCCTTGCCCTGTCCGGCGGACAGCAACAAAGGCTTTGCATTGCAAGAGCGCTTGCGGTTAATCCCCAGGTTCTTTTAATGGACGAACCACCTCCGCTCTCGACCCTATTTCCACGGCGAAAATTGAGGAGCTTGTCTTGGAACTTAAAAAAGGATTATACAATTATAATAGTGACCCATTCTATGCAGCAGGCGGCGAGAATATCGGATTATACCGCATTCTTCCTGCTCGGAGAGGTAATAGAATTTGACGAAACCGAAAAGCTCTTTTCTTCTCCGTTGGACAAAAGAATGGCGGAGTATATCAACGGCAGATACGGATAATATCCGCCCTGCAAAATGCTCTTGTTTTATATGCTTTTCAAGACAGTAAATATCGTAGGGCGGATATCATCCGCCAGCCATATTTGAGTGAAAATAAATGTCCCTAATGCACACTGCAACATTTATTTTGTTATATAAAAAAACAGACATCAAAGATGCCTGTTCAGCGTGTAGAAAAAGTCAAATTACAAATTTCTACACGCTGAGAGGATGCCGAGAAAGTGGTTAGAATTAAGCATTTTGCGAAGGGTGCTGTACGATGGTACCGCCCCTGAGCAAAAGGCTTAAAGTGCCGAAAAAGAGGCAAGGGTTCGATGCCCTTGCCTCTTTTATAGTGTTATTGAAAGTAAATAATGCAAATCTATTAAAGCTTTCAATAAGCAAAATAATCTATAACTTATTATTAAACGGTGCGGTTATGACCGCTTTATCGACAGACTGAACAGGCGTCAAATGACACCTGTTTTTTGTTTGGCGCAGAGGGTGGGATTCGAACCCACGCGCCCGTTAGGACAAACGGTTTTCAAGACCGCCTCGTTATGACCACTTCGATACCTCTGCATTCTGCTCAATATATTAACACACTAAATTTGATATGTCAAGAATTTTATT
This sequence comes from Clostridiales bacterium, assembly GCA_021200075.1. Taxonomy (GTDB): domain Bacteria; phylum Bacillota; class Clostridia; order Oscillospirales; family Acutalibacteraceae; genus Eubacterium_R. Next base: position 4,063 of record JAJQGZ010000187.1, read on the forward strand.
TTCTAAAAAATTAATACCGAAAATAAAAAGAGGAGAACTCTTTTAAAAACTCTCCTCTGAATTATTTTTAATATTTTATTTAAACGCCGCCCAAAAATAGCTTACGCCGCTTTGATTAAGGCTGGTATATTCATTTTCATAGCTTGCGCTGACATCCTGCGAAACGGTTATGTTTGCGGCTTCGCTGTCAAACTCAATGCCTGTTTGGCATCCGCTGACACTCGCAAAGCCTTGGAAATGATACTGCCGTGAATTGTTGAAATCCGCATATGTTCCCGGTCTGTTCATAGCAAATACGGCAACGCATTTCGGCTCAAAATTACAGCCGAGAGAAATTGTCCTGCTTGTGTTTCCGTTGCCGAAATATATTCCGCACTGAGAAGCGGTGTTCCACTGCGTTCTTTCGTCGTCGGTAATATGAAGCGATGTATCTGCCGTGTGTTCGCTGAAATATTTATCTATAATTTCATTGTCGGTGTTAAAATCCTCTCGCAACACTCTGTCTCCACTTGACCATATGCAAAGACCGAGGTTATCTGTATTACTGCTACTCATATTAAAATCTCCTTTTTGTTTTTATTTATATTGTTTCAAGCACTGACCACGGCGCTTCAAGCTCTTCAAAAACAGCCCAGGTCATCTCGGCGCTTTCTATTGTTTTCCATATCATACCGTCGCCGTCGCCCTTTACGCTTAAAAACGGCGGAAGATAATATTTCAGCTTGTGCATAATTTTCCCGATAAGCGTTGTATCGCTTGCACTCAGTCCGTAAAGCGTCAGCACATAATCCGCCGTATCGGTGTAGTAATTTTTGCCCAAAGCATAATACCAAGTTATAAATTCATCTGCGTTAAATTCATCGTATTGATAGCTTAACCTTTCTTCTATAAGCTCAATAAGCTCTTGAGTTTCATAGTCGCCATACTTAATATCAAGTATGCCGCACCACCGTCTCAGAGTATTTTCGTTGCCGCTGTCAATATCCGACTGCTCCTCGAGGTCGCTGTAAAAGCTGTCTGCAATTAAAAATCCTGCGGAAAATGCGCAGAGCAAACCCTCAACTTCAATATCCTCTTTGAGCTTATCTCCGAGCAGGGTAAAAAGCGCCGATAATCTTTCATACCGTTTTGAATTTTTATAATCACTCATAGCAAATATTCAACTCCAGACTGTTAAGCTTTAGGTATTCGTCGCCAGGGCAAACAAATTTTGTACTGAGAATATCACTGCAATAAATTTCAACTCCCGTTACTCCGTCAATAGCGAGCAATGGCTTCATCAGTGATGAAATTGATATTGCTTCTCCGATTTTCTCCGCACCGAGAATGTCACGGATAATTTCATCCGCTTCTTTTTGTATGCTCTCGCCGTCGGCGTTTGATTCAACACTGATGTCGCACTTAACATCTAAAAGCACGGCTGATGCAACAGAAAAGCTTGTGGATATTCCGGTAATGTCTGCAAAGCCGAGGCAATCCCTTATCTCCTGCACTCTTTCGGACGAAATGCTGTCGCTGTCGGAAATAATAAGCATAACAGACACCGTCCCCGGCGTAACGCAGTCAAGCACTCGGCAGTCTCTTATGTAATCGAGTGTATTCAGCTTGTTTTCAATAGAAATTCTGCCCATACCGTTTGACGGCACCATATAATTATCGAGTATTCTCTGCCTGTAGGAGCTGTCCGTTTCATCATTGCAACCGCCATAAAATGCTGCTTCGTTTACTACGCTTTCAACCATAGTCGGTGCATTCACCATTACGGTTATTTCTCCTGCTTTTTGCATTATATTCCTCGCCGCCGTCAAGCACTTTAGCATTTACCTTGGCACTGCTTTCACCTGCCGAGATAACTGCGTCCTCCAGGGTTTCAAACTGGATATACGGCTTGTCCTTTACCGAACAAACAGTACCTGCGCTTATTTGAATATCCTCGCTTGCAGGGGATTCGTTGTAAAATTTTAAAATGCCCTGCGCTTTTGCAGCAGTTTTTCTTTCACAGCCATGCATTTTTCCATGTTTGTCAAGTCCGTCGCCCGACGCTGTTTGCACATACATCTGCCTGTAAATATAATCTCCCATGCATAAATCCGAGTAAAACTCGCTTGCAAGAGCCTGTATCATTTTTTGCTCAAACGAATTTTTATCCGCCCTTATGGCGGTTTGTTCAAAGTATGCGTTTTCCATTTCGTTTAGTATTTCGTTATATGTCATTTTCACGGCTGAGCGTCACCTGCCTTTCGTCGTTATTGATAAGTAAATTAAATATTAGGCTGTCGCCATCGATTTCAAGCGAGCGGACAAATACTCCGTCAAAGCCGTTAAGAGCGTGCCTTGCAAAGGTCAGTAAATATTCGCTCTCGTCTTCATACTCTTCGTTTATAAAACTGCCGTATTCTTTGTCCGGATAAAAATTTCCGTTAGGACAGCTTAAAGCGGCGGTATAATCGGCAATGAGCTTTTCGCTCTCTGTTTTATACCTAATCATTCAATCACTCCCTCGCTGTTTATTACAAGTCCGTTTATGCACACACTTCCGTCATTTTTCAGATGTATGTACGCTCCGCCTGACGAGGTTATTTTTATTTCTCCCTCGATTATATCCTCATTTTGCATTTGCGTGCCGAGCGATACCTGCTCGCCGGAGCTTCTTGTCAGCAAAAGCTCGCCACCCGTAGGAACGGAGCAGGAATAGCCGTACGGCGCAAAGATTTTTATGCTTCTTTCCGCTCCCGTAAAGACCGTTTCAATCTCTCCATTATCATTTAGTGTAACCGTTGTGTTTTGCACAGCGGGTTCGCTTTCACTTTTTATTGTCTGTTTGCTAATCCACATAAGTCACATCTCCCGTTTCAATATTTTTTCTCAGCGTAAGTCGGGTCCTTTCTCCGCTTTTGTCAAACGAGTATTTTATTCCCGTAAGTATATAATCCTCATAATCGCCTACTGGCAAACTTAAATTGAAACGCTGAAAAAGCTTCTCGTTAAATTCGCCTGCAACCGTTACGCAAAGAATCATATAATCGTCAAACGAGCTTTTTATTCTGCTTCTTACCGTGTTCTCCCTTTGCCATTGCGGCAGGGAAGTGAGGTTTAAATATTTTTGACGGCTTATTTTTTTCTTTTGCGCAGTTTCGCAAACGGTGTGTAAGATATAATCGGAGCCTTGTGATTTTTTGCTGTTAATCACACAAATCGGTTCGCTCCTGTTAATTTGCGCATAAGCCGATATAGCCGCCGAGGAATCGAGATTTTTAATATCCTCGCTGATTTTTGCAAGGCAGAGCTTGTTGTCGTTTGATATGTACATATCGCTTTTTGTAAGCAGAGATACAAAATCATTTATCGCCCCGAAGCAGGAAGTCCCCGAGGAAACCTCATACTTCTGCGTGCTTGAAATTTCGGGCAGAGCATATTCAGATCCCTTATCCCTTGCATATTGCACAAAAAGCTGTTTTGTGCTCGGGCAGTTAAATGTAAACGGCAACGCCTGATTATCGACAAGCAGACAAGCGGATGAACGAGCGTAAATGTAATTTTCAAATCCGTCGTCGGCTGTGATCTTCTGGCAGTCGCAAAAACCGTTAAACACAGTCTCTTTACCGTTATAAGCCTTTACGCTCACAATCTCGGGCAATACCGTGCTGTCTTTGAATTTAATGCTCAGCGACAAGCAGGCAACTCCTGCGGTGTTGGTAAGCTCAAGCTGAGTTATGTAAAGCGGTGTGTATTCATTTTCGTCAATATCAATCATAACAATTTTCATATAATCTGAGTCTTTCTCCCTCGGTAATATCAAACGGAGTTTTAATATTGTTAAGCCTCATAATATCGTCAACCGCAACGCCGCATCTGTATGTAATGTCAAATGCGTTTTCACTTCCAAACGCATATGAAAACATAAATTTTTTATTTGCCGTTGTGTGCGAGCAGTCCTCGATAAATGAGAATGTATAGCTTGCGCCCTGCTTCCTGCTGTCAAGCTCATATGTAAACTCGGACAAAAATGCTTTTATCGGATATGTACCCGGGCAAAAAGCAAAGCGGAATTTTTGCTCTTCATAAGTCTTGTAAGAAGCAGACAGTTTCTCTTTGCATTGTCGCCGAAAAATTTGCCGCTGCCTGAAATTACCGTCGGTTTATCGCATATTTTCTGCACAACGCTGTCACTGCTATACAGCTCGTGACACTGCGTTTTTGAGCAGGTTTTTACGCTTATTGTCTGCGGATTGGACGGAAATTCAAATTCTGCAAACTTCATTTTGATTTTGTTTGTATCAGCCATCATTATCGGCGGAGCCGTCATAACGCCTTTGGTCAAGCCGTATTATTTCGCTTAATATTTCCGCCTGTTCAAATTCATCATTCACCGCCGCCACCTCCGAATACAATATCACCGTAAAATTCTATTTCAGTTTTTAAAACATAAGACATAGTTTCCTTATCTGCATATATCCTTTCGGCAAGTATTGATGAAATGTTCATACTCTCCGCCGCACGGCATATATGCGTCAGTATTTCGTTTGTTCTTTTGCTCATGTCGTCAAGCGGAACATATATATCCGCAAACAGCTTTACCTTGCCGCAGCCGTCGTTTCCGCCGACGCTGTAAGGCTCGATTTCTATATTGGAAAAGCCTACAGCAACAATGCTTTCTTTAAGCATAGTGAGTCTGATTGTAAACGGATATGCTCTCACGATTTTAACATCGTCAAAATAGCTGTCGCTTCTCATCAGCTCGACAAAATCGTCAAGCATCGCACTCATATTCATCAAGCTCACTCTCCTTCAGTTTCTTTAAAATACCGGTAAAATATACTGTTTCTCCGCCGATTTTCACGGCGTCTCTTCTTGTAAAGCAAAAACTTGTGTCGTTAAAGAGGACTTTGCTTTTATCGGACAGCACGGTTATATCGTGGTCGTAAGGGCCGATGTAGAGATAATACTCTCTGCTTTCTGTTCCTATTTGCGTATATTCCGGCTCAAAAGCGGAGCTTTTTCTCCTCCAAAGCGGCTGAACCGATGCGCAAAACGGTGCGGAAGTCCAATCGCCGTCCGACAGATAAACCGTGTTGCCGATTTTATCAAGCTGTTTTTTACTATATACGGTTTTTTCATATCATACCGCCCTGAAATCAAACGAGCTGTCCTTTATCATCTCACAGCAATTGCTCATTACCTGCTCATAAAGTGCCCTCGCTTTGTCAATAGCGGAAGATGAAGCTGAGTAGCTCACATCTCCCGCCTTGAATGAAGTCACTTCATCGGACTGATTGAAAAGAAGAAGCTGATAGTAGCATTTTGCGGCGGCGAAATGAATAATTCTCGAATCCGTCTCGTATTTCTCGTCATTCAAAACGGCGAATACCAAATCGCATATGCCGCATATAATCGAGTTGTATTTTTCAATTTCGTCTTCTTTGCAGTCCAAAAGCAGCAAAAGCTCACTTTTTACCGAACTGTAATCAGTCATAACTTCACCTCAATTATGCTATTGAAAGCAGTTTTACGGCTGATGAGAAAATCGGCGAAAAGCCCACAATTGTCGATACCGTTGCACGCTCAATCTGCTGTAACATCGCTTGCAACTACCTTTTCAACAGCATAGTTTTTGTCAAGAGCAAGTATTTGACCGTCATCCATATTGTCGTAGCAGATTATCTGTGCGCCGAACGGAGTAATCAGCTTTCCCGTTGCGTGGAAATCAAGTCCTGCGTCTGCGTCTCTGAACTCCGCAAGGCTGAGTATGCTTTCAAGCGTAGTGCTGTTTGCAATCATTGTGGTCATATTGTACGGCTCGAATGAAACCCAGAGCCTTACCAAATCTTCATATGTTAAAACGCCTGACAAGCTGTGGACGGTTTCAATGTCACCTGCCGTAATTGCGTCTATCGCACTTGCAAACTGACTGTTTGAAATGCTTTCGCCAATCCTCTTTAATGCGATTGAGAGGATGTCGAGCTTCTGGAATTTTATAGCCTCGTATGATGCGCTTATTATCTTTCCGTATTTTTGCAACTCGGTGAGGTTGTCCTTAACTCCGATAGTCAGCTCGGCAAGTTCGCTTCCTTCCGCAACGGCGTCAAGGTAGTAGTCAGACTTTTCGCCGTCAAGCGCTATCGAGTGGTAATCAAGACCGTCAATCATAGTGGTAGCAGCGATAATGCTTTCCACCTTGTCGCTTCCGAGCATACCCTGTCTTACAGACCTTGAAATGTATTCGGGGAAAAGTACCGCCGAATCCGTGGTGTTGAAGAATTTGGATACCGTATCCGAAGACGGGCCGGATACGCTGATGTTGTACCTTTTAAGCTGGCGTTCAAATGCGTCAAGTTCGCCGAGCGATGTACCCTTGTAGTTCTCTGTCGGGTCAAGCGCTTCAAGCTCCTGTGTAAATGTTCTTTCTGTGGTGTAAAGCCCTTTTTCAAGCTTTATGTTATCGTATGACATAAGTTAATTCCTCCTAAATTAAAAATTATATTTTAAATTGATTGAAACAGCCGCATTCATTCGGCTGATTTTTTTCTTCGTCACTGCATTTTATTTGCAGTTCGGCATTTTTGCCTGCGTTTTTTTGATGTGAATGCGTTCTTAAATGCTTTCAGCTCATTTGCGGTCATAACCTGCGCAATGCCTCTGAATACCTTTATGTCCATTTCGGGTATCGCCACGGCGCAAAGCCTTACAACCTCGTCGGCAAATTCTTTCTTGTACTCTCTGCCGAGCTTTACTTCAACCTCAAGCCGTTCAATATAATCCGCCGTGCCGTAAGCCTGCGACTTGTTCAAAACAATTTCGCCGTCGCATTTTCTCAGCATTTTTGAAATATTTTCCATATTGTCAACTCCTTTTGGATTTTCGTATGATTTTGTAACTCCCTCCTCACGCTGTGCCGGCACTGCCACAAAGTTGAATTCATATGCGTCGAGTGCTTGGGACAAAACTGCGTAAGCCGTCTTGCCGTTATAGCTTTTGCCGAGCATATGCTCGCAACGGTGTGAATTTCTGTCTGTGCCGCATATCGAACAAACGCTTTTGCCCATTGAGTAGGAAACGGAAACTTCCTTTTTTTATCCCCACTTCAATATCCGTAATGAGAGAGGAGTTGGATTCGTTTTTCACCATATACGCCTTTGCTTTAAGGATGTAAAAATCTTCGCCGTCGGCGGTTTTTCTGCCGTTTTCCTTTTCCACCCAAGTGTCGTAAATCCTTGCGCTTTGGTCGCAGGCTTTCATCGAATGGTCCATTATTCCGGTTTTTCCTGCAAATAATTCGGCAAGTTCATATAAAGCTTCTACTGAAAATTTTTCGTTATCCCTGTCAATATCGTTGTTGCAAAAGGAAATATTAAAGGCATATATGTCTTCTGCGTCAAGCTCGCTTCTTGTGTAGGCGTTTATTTTTGCCAGTTCATCAGCGGTCAGCTCCACGCTTTTTTCGGCATATCCATCAGTCATTTTCCTGAGTCTCCTTTCTGATTTTTTCCGCCTGTGCGTCATACAGTTTCGCCTGTGCCTCGTCCTTTTCGTCCTGAAGAGTTATCTTGTCCCATACAACCTTTAAGTCGCACTGCATTGAATTTAGTGCAAGGTATATATTGCCTATTCTTAAAATTACGGGAGTAAGCACTCGTCTGTAGGCTTCAAGCTCAGTGGTGAGAATATCCGCTTGCTGTGTGCTCATTCTTTCGGTTGACGACCAACTCAGACCGAGCATAAACGGCGGAAGTCCGGTTTTTGCCACAATTTGTTCGAGGAGCTGTCTTACAGGAATTTCGCTGTCGAGCATAACATTATCGGAGCCGATAATCTTTATACTCACATCACCCACGGCTACAAAGTCCTTTACGGATTTTGAATCCATTGCTTCTTTCCAGGCTTGGGCAACGCTTTGAACCTGAGCCGAGGCGTCGTTGTAGTTTGATGAATCCTGATTGCAAATAACCGCATATCGTATATTCCCTGCGTGTTCCCAGTTTTCGCCTACTGTGTTGTAAATTTTCATAAGTATATCGCTTATGAAAGGCAAACCGCTCAGCAGGCTTCGTCCGCACAGCTTTTCGGGTTCGGGATTCAAAACGGAATAAAGTATCAGCTCGGGATTTTTTAGCTTTGTGCCGAAATTGTAGAAGTCAACATCAATTCCATTTTCCGCTCTTTTCAGCTCGATGTTTGCAAGGGAGCTGTTATAAAGAGCGTAGATTGAGTTTTCGTCAACAACCATTTCGCCCACGGCAGTACCGAATGTGAGGAGCTGGTTGAGATAATTGAAAATAAACGACGACAGACCTCTTTGGTTACCGCCTACATTTATATTTTCAAAAAATCGGTTCATACTCTCATCAACAGCTTCGTCGCCTGTTTCAAAATGAAATCCGTCCGTAAGTCTCGCTATTTTGTTTACAGCGGCGTCGAGTATCGGCACGGCTTCTCTGATACGGGCGTATATTTTGTTTTCGCCTCCCATAGGTATATATGATGTAAGCGATGTGTACGGATGTGTTGAATTTAAAGATGTCTGCACCGCACAGGCGGACATAGGACTTGAGAGTTTATTTTTCTTTTTAATATCGAATAAACCCAATATCTCACTTCCTTTCTATTGCAACGGATGCAAACGAATTTTGCCCTGTCGATGTGTTCATAGCGGTTGATACAAAATATCGTATGTCGTCCATTGCGTGATCGTTTTCTTTTTTCGGTGCGTCCTTGCGTATGCTGTCGTCCCTGCGGTAAACGGAAAAATCTTTGATAGTGTCCCGACAGGCGGACGATATGTAAATTTCCTCGTTTTTAAGCGCTTGGCAAACTCGGTTTATACCGGCGAGGACATCGTTATCCGCCTTTACAACCTTGAATTTTCCGTGGCGTGTAACGGTTTGTATAAACGATGCGGCGGACGGGTCTATTATGAGCGCCATGATTTTCCTCTCTCCGGCAAGGCGGCACAGCTCTGTATAGTATTCCTCGTCCGTAAGCTGAACTCCAGCCTCTCTGCTTGAATGATAATATTCTTCGAGCCTGTACCATTTTTCGCCGCTTTTTCCCCAAAGACCGAGCGAAAACGGATTTACCGTCCCATAGTCGCAGGAAAGGTAATATTCACTGATTTCACCTGTACAGCTTTTGATATGCCTTTCCCTGTCAAACATCGGGTAAACAAGCCCTTGAGCAGTTACCCATTTGCCCTCTACAAACCGCTCGTAAAACGCACCTGAATAAAGATTTTTGTATCGGTCGAGTATCTGCTTTGAAAGCGACGGATTATCCTGCATTGTAAAATGCAGATACAAAATATTCTTTTCTTCGCATTTTTTTATCCATTCAAGGTAAAACCAGTGATACGGATGCTCGGGGTTGCAGTTGAAAAAATATTTTGAATTGTCAAGCGAGCATCTTGCAATTGCCTGTTCGGCAAAGTTTCTCGGCATCAGTGCAACTTCGTCGAGCATTACTCCGCCGAGGGTCATTCCCTGAATCAGCGCCGCCGACGATTCGTCCCGTCCGCCGAACAGATAAAATCTGCTTGCTCTGCTGTTCATAGATATTTCAATCACATTTTTGCTCACTTTCCAGTCGCAGACAAAGCCGATTTCTTTAAGCACCGGCAAAAAGGGGAGTTACAACATTTCTTTTAAGCGAGGCTATTGTTTTTCCGCACAACGCAAACGAAGTGTCGTCGAAGCTGTGAAACGCCCAGCATATAAATGATATGCTCATACAAAGCGTTTTGCCCGACCTCACCGCTCCGTCGCAGATAATGCCGTTCTTGTCTTTGACGGGGCTTTTGTCGCACCACCAGGTCAAAACAGCCGTCTGCTTTTTTAAAAACGATTTAAATTTATTCACCGCTCTTATCTCCGTAAATATCTCCTACATTCGACGCACCCTTTTCAAGTGCATCAAAAATAGAGCTTTTGCGTTCTTCGTCCTGCTCGTTTGCAAGTTCGGCAAGCCTGTCAATCGCTTTGGCCGGTCAAAGAATTTTATTTCCGTTCCTACGCCTTTCAGCTTTTTTATTTCGCTTACATTGAATAAATCGAGTGAGCCGAGTTCGCAAATAATATTCCCCTCGGATTCGTAAAGCAGCTTCACGGCGTCCGTAATGTCGCCGAAAGCGAGGCGCCTTAAACCGTCGCCTATTTCCTTTTTTGTAATCCTTTTACCTTTCGGCACTTAGTATCATCTCCCAACCGATTTTTTTACAGGGAAATAAAAAAGTCCCTGCACTTATAAGGTGTACAGGGACTTTCCATAGCCGAAGACGGCTATAATTTTTTCAAAAAAAAGAGCAAAAAATTTTTCTTTTCCCGATTATTCATATTTTTTGCGCATAGTGCCGCAAGTTTGTGTATGACGGCGGAAACGAATAATCTGTATACTAAAAAATACTTATTTTTGTATATTGATTAGCATACAGTTAAATGTTACTATGTATGCAGTAAGGGAGATGATTTTATAAAAAACGAAAATAAAAAGGCTGATAACTCAAAGTTGAAATCAATATGCCTTATTGCCGTTATGGCGGCGCTTGTATTTGTATTTACATACACGTTTAAGATTCCTATCGGCAACGGTTACACGCATCTCGGCGACGCTTTTGTTTTCCTTTCAACATATATTCTCGGTGGTAAAAGGGGCTGCGTTTTCCGGTGCGCTCGGTGCGGCTCTTGCCGATTTGCTCTCGGGCTATACAATTTGGATAGTGCCGACCTTTATTTCAAAATTCCTGACGGTTGCCGTGTGCTGTCTGATTGCGAAAAAAATATTCAAGCGTTCGCTTGCCGGCTATGCAGTCGGCGGAGTTGTGGGTATGCTTGTGCATATAGGAGCGTATTCACTTTCTTGGTATCTGCTTTACGGCACTGCGGCAATGCTTTCGGCTTTACCGACTCTGGCAATTCAAACCGTTGTCGGCTACGCAGGCTCGGCGGTATTTATTTTAGTGCTTAGGAAAAGCAAGGCGGATAAAAAATTACAGGAAATGGCTGGTTTTAATCCGCAGAAAATTTCTGAAAAGGAGATTTATAATAATGAAAAAGATTGACGCACATTCACACATAGGCTCTTTCGGCGGTTGGGCGGGAGTTGCTTTCACCAAGGAAAAGCTGATAGCACAAATGGATGAATTTGTAATTGAAAAGACCTTTCTCACTGGTTCGTCCTTTCAGGGCAACGACGAGGTAGTGGACGCTTTTCAGTCGTATCCGGACAGGATTGTTCCGTTCGTTTGGGTAAATCCGCTTCTCGATGATGTTAAAAAAAGCTTGATAAATGTATTAATAAAGAAAATTTTGTCGGTATAAAAACGCAGCCTCTTTTTGATGCGTTTGTGGCGGACGACCCGATAGTTTATCCTGTTATGGATTTTGCAAGGGAGTACAATGTTCCCGTCTTTATCCATTGCGGTCACCCTCCGTATTCTCTTCCGTGGAGCGTTGCCCTGCTTGCCGAGCAATATCCAGATGTTACGGTCACAATGATTCATATGGGGCACGGTCACGGAGTTTACATAGACGTTTCAATCAAAATGGCAAAACGTTACGATAATCTCCGCCTTGAAATGAGCGGTATGCCTATGGGCAGTAAAATAAGAGAAGCTTACGAAACCGTCGGAAAGGACAGGATAATGTTCGGTATAGATTCTCCTTTCCATCATCCGTCCGTTGAAGTTCAAAAGGTTCTCTCCTGCGGTCTTGACGAAAAAGCGTGAGAGGATGTTTTTTATAATAACGCAAATAAAATTCTTTTAAACGCAAAAAATAATCCTTTAAAATGCTTGCTTTATTATATTCACTGCAATTCATACTCCAAGTAGTACGGGATTAGGTTATTGAGATATATTTTGGAATTATCCTGTTTGCTTGTAAAGAGCAATACCCCCTCGTTAATATTTGCCAAATATATTTCTTCATCGCAGTCTGTTAAAACGCAGGTGTCGTCAATTTTTTGACCGTTTATTTTATGCACTTTGCAGTTGTCCGCTGTGCCTTTATATGTATATCCCGACGGCAGTTTATCTACGCTGCCGCTCAGGCAATAAATATCGTCTTCGTAATAAATAATCGTTCCGACGGTATTTAAGCCGTAACGGATATTGCTTTCTCTTTTTGATTCAACGGTTACGCACAGCAGTATTGCCGATAATATAATAACAAATGACAAAACCGATAAACCGATTTTATTTTTTTACTCATTTTTACTCCTTTCATCGTATAAAAACGGCTGAAATATATTTGCTTATTTTAAATATTCAAAATAGTACAGATACACATCCTCAAGCGAGATGTTATTGACGGGGATATAGCTTTGAAGCGGTTTATCTATTACAATCCTCAGTGATATTCCGTTTCGGTCGTGGACGATGTTGCCGAGACCTGCGCTTTTTTTGCAGAGAGAGCAATTCGTCCTTTTCCCCTCGTATTTCAAATACCCTGTTTGATATGCTGTTCATTAAGTTTTCGGGCGTATCTTTTTTAATCAAATCGCCCTTTTTGAGCAGTATAACCTCATCGGCGATACATTCAATGTCGGATACTATATGTGTTGCAAGTAAAATTATTTTATCCTTTGAAAGCTCGGCGAGCATATTGCGAAAATTGATTCTTTCTTTTGGGTCAAGACCTGCGGTCGGCTCATCGAGAATTATAATTATAGGATCGTTTAAAAGTGCCTGGGCTAACATAAGCCGCTGCTTCATTCCGCCGGAGAATGAGGAAATTTTTGAATTTTTCACATCAAAAAGATTTACTCTTTTAAGCAAAGCGGCAATCAGCTCGTCGGAATGTTTTATCCCCTTAACACCGGACATATATTTTAAAAACATATAAGCGCTGAAATCGTTATAGAGCGCCTGTTGTTGCGGCATATATCCGATTAGACTGCGGTACTTTTCCCCGAGCGAGAGTATCTCTTTCCTGTCAATCAGAATTTCGCCCGATGTTCTTTTTACATTGTTGGTCAAAAGGTTAATCAAAGTGGTTTTGCCCGAGCCGTTTGGCCCGAGTATACCGTATATACCGTCTGTGAGGGTGACGGTCAGATGATTCAATGCGGCGTTATTACCGTATTTTTTTGTAAGATTATTAATTTGAATTTTTATTTTGCTACCTACTCGGTGTCAGGCACCATTTCCTTTTGCATAAATAAAGCATTATAATGCAAATAACTGCAATGATAAAGTGGATGAAAAATGTTTTCGAATACAAGCCGTCGGCTAAAATCAGCGAATTAAGATTTAATAAGTACAATAAGCGAAAATCGCCTGCGAAATTAATATTTACCATATCGAGTGCGCTCGGCAGGACAAACAGGCAGGCGGATATTATTATCACACCGAGGCGTGAGCAAAATGCCGATAACGCCGCAACAATCAGCGAAATTGTACTCGCAAGCAGAAATTCAAATATAAAATTAAGTATTATATATCCTAAAATCGAAACGCTTATATCGGCGCTTTGCAGGCACTGCAAATTTTTAATATCCGCTGTTAAATTATCAATCGGATAAAGATAAATGTTTTGAATTATCAAAGCCGAATACGATATAAGGCTGAGAATAAATACCTTGGGGATAACCGTGAATATTTTTTTAAAATAAAGCGAGCCTCTGCCTTTTTTTGATGTGCGGTTAAGACTTATCATATCGGACGATTTTTTTAATTGAAAAAACAGAAGAAAAAATAATGATAACAGCGCAAATTAAAATCAGTATTTCAGCCCGGTTACTCGATGAATCGAAGAGACTGTTATATCCGATTTCGTTAACCAGCACCGCTTTGCTATTGCCGTTTGTGCCGAATTCGAGCCTTTCAATTTGTTGTGTCAATGTGTCAAGAGCTTGTCTTTGAGTGTCGTATGCTTAGTTTTTCGCTCTCTCAAGCTCA
>JAJQGZ010000093.1 GCA_021200075.1 Clostridiales bacterium
ATGTAACAGACTTTATTTTGGAAATAGAAATTTATGTTGACGGTCATTGAATGAAAACAGCTAATCGGGCGTTACAATCTCAAATGCTGACGGCACAACCGTTAAGCATGTCGGCGGTATAATCGGTTCGACAGCAGATTCTGAAGAAGATACCGTATATCTCAACAACACCCGTCTTGACAAGTGCTACTTTGACGGCGATATTGAAATTGTTGATTCAACAGACTGCGTAGGCGGTCTTATAGGATATGCTTACACAATGGGTAGCCATCCGCTTATCAACCACTCAATGAACCTCGGTATTGTTCATACAACGGCGGACGCCGCTATCACCGGTGGACTTTTGGGTTATGTAAGCTCTCCCCTGTTCTCAGGTGCACAAAACTCCTACGGCTGGGACGATGTATATAACGATTACAATGTAAACGGCAACGCAACAGCGGATTACACCGGAACATTGTTCGGCAAGGTTGTATTCTACGGATTTACCAACAGCTCTACAGGCTCTTACCAGTTCAGTATCAGCAATGTTTACTATGTATCTTCAAACGATACCACACTCGGTACAAGAACAAGCTATGACCCGTGCGGCGGCACAGGCGACCTCATCAACCAGAGTGTAAACGGCGCTGTTGCTTATGCAGGTGCAAATATTACAAACGCCGTTCTTAATTATGTAGCAAAAGCAAGAAGCCTCACTTCATTTGCAAACGGTAAGGTAGCATATGAACTTAACGACGGCACAATTGACGGAACACAGTATTTCTATCAGAATCTTGACCCGGGTCTCAGCACGGACACCTATTTGGTAGACGACTATGATTATTATCCGATATTTGAGGAAACCGATTCCCTCGGCGAGGACAACACGGTTTACAGATACAGTGTTGAATGTACAGGCGTTGCAAATCAAGACCTTGAGGAAGATGAAGACGAAGTTGCGGCAGGTTACTATTATACAAACGACGCAACACTAAGCGGTACAACAATTGACCACGCTTATGTTTACACTCCGTCTATACTTAATAATTACCACACAGTAAGCTGTGCATATGGCGATTATACATCATACATTCCGCAAAGCTGTACGCAGACCGAAGAAGTTTATCCGAACTATGACGGAAGCTCAGACGGCGACCCATCAACAGGCGCAGGATATACACATTCGCATTATTGCCAGTATTGCAGCAGGTATATGACAAATACAGGCGAGGCTTGTACTCTTGAGCTTGTAAGCTACGGCAACGGTACTGCAACATATGAATGCGCCGAATGCGGCGGCGTATATGAAATTGACTACAACCTCACCATGACCGTATTGGAATCCGACCTCGGTACCGTAAGCACGCTTGCATACGGCGACAACACGATTGACTACGGCGATACATGTTCAATCACTGCCGAAGCTAACGACGGCGCTGAATTTATCGGCTGGGCTGTAAACTGGACAGGCGCTGACAACGATGTTGACGGAGCAAAGATATTCTCAACAGACTTGACCTTTGAGAATGTTGCATATTCAAGCATCACTATCAAGCCTATATTCCAGAAAATTGGTACTGAAAGCGAAATCACGCTTATCTATATGGATTCATTCGGCAATGTATCACAGCAGGTAACAGGCACACCTTCCGAACTTGCTGAGCTGGAACAGCCCGACGCACCTACACACGCAGGATACACATTCACAGGCTGGGATACCACTACCGATGAAATAGCTCAGCTTACCGCATCTGCTACAATCTACGCACAGTATGAGAAAAAAGCAGAGGGCTACACTGTAACAACAGACGCTACGCTTACTCTCCCGAGCGGTGTTGACAACGGATATATCCCCTATGATACTTATGTTACCATATCGGATTCCGAAGCAACTGCTTGGACGGTAAACGGAACTATAGTTGTATACGGCAGTTCGTATTCATTCTATGTTGGCTCCGATATTGAGGTACAGCCGTCATATGACGAAGTTGTTACTCAATCTACTGTTTCAATGATAAGCGTAAGCGAAATAAGCGGCAGTATCAAGGTATCGTTCCTTGCTTCAAGAAGCGTATCCGACAGCGATATATTTGTAAAAGCAGGATTTGTTTACGGTAAGAATCTGACTGACGATGAGCTTAATCTCGACTATGTAGGTCAGACCGGTTCATCAAGCGGTGCGGGCGCCGTAAAGGTACTGTACACAATGACCGACTCCGAGCAGTTTGCACTTAACTACGGTATTTCCGCACAGGTGGGTACTGCTTCGGCAAGAGCATTTGTGGCAGTTAAACTTGCAGACGGTACAACGACTACTTACTATTCGGACTCTTTGTCCTACACTTATTAATTCTTAATTGATACAGTGACCTTTATATAGGCAAAAAAGAGTGTGTGGGCTTCGGCTCACACACTTTTGCTTTAATAGAAAAATCCCGAGAGCTTGATGTTCTCGGGATTTTTTGAATTATTAATGATTTAGAGCGGGCGGATATAATGTTTATCTGTAAAAATATTTTCTTAAATTTATCCTTTTATGAGGTCGTCATAAAAATCGAAGCAGTCAAAGGTTGCAAAATAATCCTGCACGGTTTCCGCTCTGCGTATTATCTGATAAGAGCCGTCCTGCTTTAGGAGTATTTCCGAGCTTCTGAGCTTTCCGTTATAATTATACCCCATAGAAAAGCCGTGAGCGCCGGAATCGTGGATATAAAGATAATCGCCCATATCAATCTTCGGCAGCATTCTGTCAACGGCAAATTTGTCGCAATTTTCGCAAAGAGAGCCTGTCACATCATATTTATGAGAACATTCCTCGTCCTCTTTGCCCAATACGGTTATATGGTGATATGCACCGTAAATTGCAGGTCTCATAAGATTCGCCGCACAAGAGTCAACTCCTATGTACTCCTTATGAGTATGCTTTTTGTTAATTGCTTTGGTAACAAGCGCACCGTAAGGGCCAAGCATAAATCTGCCGAGTTCCGTGTAAATAGCAACATCTCCCATTCCTGCTGAAACGAGTATTTTTTCGTATTCTTCCCTAACGCCCTCGCCAATTGCAAAAATGTCGTTAGGCTCTTGGTCGGGTGTATACGGAATGCCTACTCCGCCAGAAAGATTAATAAACGAAATATGCACGCCTAATTTTTTATTCAAATCGACTGCAAGCTCAAAAAGAAGCTTTGCAAGCATAGGATAATATTCGTTTGTAACGGTGTTTGAAATCAGAAATGAGTGAATGCCGAACTCCTCAACACCCTTTTCTTTCATAATCGCAAACGCTTGATAAATCTGCTTGGTTGTCATACCGTATTTTGCGTCCCCGGGGTTATCCATAATATCGTTGCTGATTTTAATTACACCGCCGGGATTGTAACGGCAGCTCATCTTCTTAGGCAAAGAACCGCAGGATTTTTCAACGGCTGAAATATGGGTAATATCATCAAGATTAATAATACCGCCGAGGTCGTTGCAATACTTAAATTCATCAATCGGAGTATCATTTGACGAAAACATAATATCATCGCCGACCGCTCCGACAGTTTTTGAAATCATAAGTTCCGGCTTTGATGAGCAATCGCACCCACAACCGTATTCACGCAAAATATTAATCAAAAAGGGATTGGGATTTGCTTTAATGGCAAAATATTCCTTGAAACCTTTGTTCCAGGAAAATGCCTTTTTAAGATTCATCACATTCTCCCTAATACCTTTTTCATCGTAGATATGAAAGGGTGTGGGATAATACGACGCTATATCTTCAACCACCTCTTTTGTTACAAACGGCTTTTTAATCATTTATTCTTCCTCCTAAATCACTGCCGATTTTTGGCCGATTGTAAAATGAAGTTGAACATCTAAAAAATCCATAGCGATTG
>JAJQGZ010000105.1 GCA_021200075.1 Clostridiales bacterium
TTTGCCGTTGCTTCGTCAATATCGTATTCGACGACAACCTTTTTAACCGCTTCGGCAACGGTAATGTCCTCACCAAAGCAATCCCAAATAAACGAGGCGGTGTCGTTGAGGGTAATCATTCCGTTAAAATCAAGGCTTGTTTTGCCGACGGGCACAACGATATTTGAACCGGCTATTTCCCTTTTTGCAAAACCTTTTTTTATTTTCATAGCATTATCTCCTTTGATAAAACGATATTAATTTACAAGAATATTGTACCAAAATTCGC
Organism: Clostridiales bacterium; assembly: GCA_021200075.1. GTDB lineage: Bacteria > Bacillota > Clostridia > Oscillospirales > Acutalibacteraceae > Eubacterium_R. The sequence goes on from JAJQGZ010000105.1 coordinate 269, forward strand.
CGCATATTTCAAGAAGAGTTGCAAAAGTATATAAATCGTTACAAATTTAACGAAAAAATCAATATTTACTCTTGCAGTTAAAGCGAGGATTGGTTATAATATGCATTGGTAATTTTGTTTTAAAATTATTTATATAAAGCCGTGGACAGGCTTTTGCCATATGTTTACGGCATCGGAAGGAGTTAAATCAAATGGTCTATTCAAACGAAGTAGAACAGATGTGTACCATTAAAAAAGGCCCACATCACGGCCCGGCTCCCATTCCCGAAGAGGGCAAATGGGTAAAGTCCTATCAGATTTCCGACATCAGCGGATTTTCACACGGCATCGGCTGGTGCGCTCCTCAGCAGGGTGCTTGCAAGCTCAGCCTCAATGTTAAGGACGGCATTGTGGAGGAAGCCCTTGTTGAAACAATCGGTTGCTCGGGTATGACTCACTCGGCGGCTATGGCGGCGGAAATTCTCCCAGGCAAAACCCTGCTTGAATGCCTGAACACCGACCTTGTATGCGACGCTATCAATGTTGCTATGAGAGAAATTTTCAAACAGCTTGCTTACGGTCGTTCACAGTCTGCATTTTCAGAGGGCGGTCTTGTTGTAGGTGCGGCTCTTGAGGATCTCGGAAAGGGTCTTCGCTCACAGGTAGGCACAATGTTCTCAACAAAGCTCAAAGGCGTTCGCTATATGGAAATGGCAGAGGGCTATGTTACCCGTATGGCTCTTGACGAAGAGGGCGAGGTTATCGGCTACGAATTTGTCAAGGTCGGCAAAATGCTGGAGGATATTCGCCACGGCAAAACACCCGACGAGGCATACAAAGCAAATATCGGCAATTACGGTCGCTTTGCAAACGCTGCAAAGTATATCGACCCGAGAGAAGAATAAGATAAGGAGGACGCTGAAATGGCAAATGATGTAAAATTTGAAGGCAAGGAAAGAAGACTTGCCAAAATTGAAAAATGTCTTGCTGAATACGGTCTTTCAAGTCTTGAAGAAGCAAGAGATTTATGCGAATCAAAAGGAATTGATGTTGACGCAATAGTTAAAGGCGTTCAGCCGATAGCTTTTGAAAACGCAAGCTGGGCTTACACACTTGGCGTTGCCGTAGCTATCAAACAGAGCGTTAAAACCGCTTCCGAAGCTGCTGCCGCTATCGGTATCGGCTTGCAGGCATTTTGTATTCCCGGCTCCGTTGCAGAGCAGAGGAATGTAGGCTTGGGTCACGGTAATCTCGGTGCAAAGCTTCTCAGCGAGGAAACAAAGTGCTTTACATTCCTTGCAGGTCACGAATCCTTTGCTGCGGCAGAGGGTGCAATCGGTATTGCAAGAACCGCTAACAAAGTCCGCAAAGAGCCGCTCAAAGTTATCCTTAACGGTCTCGGCAAGGACGCAGCATATATTATTTCAAGAATAAACGGCTTCACCTATGTTAAGACGGATTACGACTTCTACACCGGTGACCTCAAGATTGAGGAAGAAAAGGCATTTTCCGACGGTGAAAGAGCAGCTATTAAATGCTACGGTGCAAACGATGTTCTTGAGGGTGTTGCAATTATGAAGTACGAGGGTGTTGATGTTTCCATCACAGGTAACTCGACTAACCCGACAAGATTCCAGCACCTTGTTGCCGGCACCTACAAGAAGTGGGCGATTGAAAACGGCAAAACTTATTTCTCCGTTGCTTCGGGCGGCGGTACCGGCAGAACTCTCCACCCCGACAATATGGCGGCAGGCCCCGCTTCCTACGGTCTTACAGACTCAATGGGAAGAATGCACGGCGACGCTCAGTTTGCAGGCTCGTCGTCAGTTCCAGCTCATGTTGAGATGATGGGACTTATCGGTATGGGCAACAACCCGATGGTAGGCGCAACAGTTGCCTGCGCCGTTGCGGTTGCAGAGGCTGTGTAAGCTGTTATCATATAGAATATTAAAATTTACAAGACCGTTTTCCGCCGAGGGAAGCGGTCTTTTGCTTTTGATTTTTAATTTTTGTTTTCTCTTTTATGCTTGTTTATTTTTATTTAATATATAAATAATGCTTGCAATATCGCTTGAAATCTTATATAATGTATTTGTATTAGTGTAGTTATGTTATTTCCGATAACAATATTATCGGAGAATATCGGAGGCGAAAAAAGTACTTGGAAAAGAAGTTACCGCAAAAATAGCAAAGGTAGTTGAAAGACAATCAAAAGGCGGAGCATATGCAGGCGAAGATTTGCTCTACGCCGAGCTTGTTGACTACGAAAACGAGCCTGCTTTTATATACGGCGCTCGCAGGTGGGACGATTACGTTGAGGGGAAAATCGTTGCAGTCCTCATCCCGCCGAAAGCAAAAGAGGGCGAAAAGCAGCTTAAAAAAATATGGATAGTTGCCCCGGCGATTTAATACCGATCAGAACCGATTTGTTTGAATACATCAGCAAGGAGGAAATGGGCAATTATACGCTGAAATGCCTTTACGAAACAAGCTGTAGCGCAGTTGTGTGCAGATGCAACGGCGAGGGTGTAAAGTACCTGCTGATAAGAAATAAGCGTTCGCAGTATTGGGGCTGGCCCAAAGGGCATATGGAAAGGGGGCGAGAATAGATTTGATATCGCTCGCCGTGAGGTTTATGAAGAAACTCACCTCAAAATAAGAATAATGCTCGGCTTTGAGGGCGTATCAAAATACAAACTCAAGGACGAAACCGAAAAGACCGTCTATATCTATGCCGCACAGGCGGAGGGCGACGGCGTTATTCCCCCCCAAAAGGCTGGAGTTGCCGGGTACAAATGGCTGGATTACGACACAGTGCTTGACACCCTCAAATTCCAAAACGACAAGGATATCTTCATAAATGCCGTTAATTTTTTAAGCGACAAGGGCTGCTTTGACAAGGTTCTTGCACCCGGTTCGACGAAGTCTTATGATAAAAGAAACGGAATTTATATGAGAAACGGCTTGAGAGAAAAAAGCTGACCAAGCAGGAAGCGATGAAATCCGGCGTAAAGAAGAAGCAGGACAAATATTTCCGCACCGCTAAAGAAAAGAACGAAATTAGCTATGCTCAAAGCGACGCATTCCATCTGCAAAAAATCAACACGCCCGAAGAGGACGAAGCCGAAAAAAGAAAATTAAATCAAATACATATCGGCGTATAACATTCATCTGAAAGGTAATTGAGTATGCAGGAAATTTGCCAAACCATACAGGAATTTTTAACCGCTCACGGCATACCCGACTGGCTTGTTGTGTTCATCATATCCCTTTGCCCCGTGCTTGAATGCAGGCTGGGAATGTTCACTGCCATAGTTTTGCTCGGGATGAACCCTTTTGTAGGCTTTATAATCAGCTTTATCGGTAATATTTTGCCCATTCCGTTTATCCTGCTGTTGATAAACTGGATATTTGATATTCTCAAAAAAATCCCCGTGGTAAAAAAGCCGATAATTTGGCTTGAAGAAAAAACGCTGAAAAAGCGAGACAAGATAGATAAATACGGCGTATGGGGGCTTTTGCTGTTTGTGGCGATTCCCCTGCCCGGAACAGGCGGCTGGACGGGCGCTTTGCTCGCCTCTCTGCTTCATCTTGACAGGAAAAAGAGCTTCGGCGTTATTTGCGTGGGCGTATTCATCGCAGGGCTTATTATCACGGTGCTGAGCCTGATTTTCGGCGCAGTAATATTTTAAAAATAAATTTTATTATGACTTATGAAGAGGATTTTTTGATAAAGCTTTGCCGTTCTTATCTAAACGGCGAAAAACTGTCTTTGCCCGAAAATGTTGACGAACACAGGCTTTTTTCACTTGCAAGATCGCAGAATCTCGCTTCTGTTTGTCACTGTGCGTTAAAGCGGAAAATGAAACTTGATAAAGTTGACTCTTTCGGCGGTAATTTCCTTGACGGAGTTTATTTTTATCAGCTTCAGGAAAAATGTTTTTCACAGATTAAAGAGCTTCTCGCTCAATCCGATATACCGTACATCGCCTTTAAAGGTGCGGCTCTGAGACCGCTTTACCCCGTGCCGGAAAGTCGGCTTATGAGCGATATTGATATTATTATAAAAGAAGAGCATAGGCTTGATGTTAAAAATCTGCTTTGCTCAAACGGCTTTGAATGTACGGCGTCAAACGGCCCGGTATATAAATATGAAAAGGACAGGGTCGTTTGCGAGGTTCACACTCAAATTAACGGCGAATATTCGCACGGCTGTTTTGAAAATCCGTTTGAATATGCTGAATTTGACGGCTGCGAGGGAACTCTTGACAGCTCGTTTCACCTTGCCTGCCTGATAGCTCACGCAGCTCATCATTTTCGATTTTACGGAGTGGGAGTAAAGGCGATACTTGACATTGCCGTGATGATTAAAAACGGCGGTGCGAATATTGACAAAGCTCTCGAATATGCAAAAACCGTGGATTTGGAAAAATTCGGCAAGGTAATGCTGGGCGTTTGTTGCAAATGGTTCGGCATAGGAATTGATTACCCGGACGACACTGAAGAAACAGAGGAATTTCTGCTCAGAGGCGGAGCTTTCGGGTTTAAAAACACATCGGGAACAGCCTTGGCGAGAAAAGACCTTGAGGAGGGAAAAAGAATTTCCCCTCTCATTTCCAAAATTCGCCTTGCATTTCCTTCCTACAGCAGACTGAGAAAAATAGACTATATCAGATTTATTGACGGCAGACCGTGGCTGATGCCGTATGCCTGGGTATACAGATTTATATATAATTTTAAACACAAAAAGAATTTTGTCGCCGAGGCGGTAAACTCCCTCGGCAGTGATGAAACGATGCTGTCGGCGCAAAGGCAGCTTGAATTTTTCGAGGAGGTCGGACTTTATGGCAATTAAAAATATCCTGATAATAATTATTGCAATTATACTTATTTTGGCGGTGCTTTTTGCATTGTGGTTTTTTACTGTCAAGGCAAACGGCAAATGCCCGATTTGCGCATTAAAGCAGTTGAGCCGTCCCCGTGATATAACTTTGGATTTAAGCGAGGTTGAGGATTATAACAATTCCGCCGCACAAACTCCGCCTATGGGCTGGGCGAGCTGGAATTTTTTCCAAACCCATGTCGACCGAAACAAAATATATGAAACCGCCGTTGCAATGAAAAAAAGCGGACTTGCCAAAGCAGGTTACACCTTTGTCAATATTGACGACTGCTGGCAAAGCTCGATGCGTGACGGCGACGGCAAGCTGTGCGGAGATTTGGGCACATTTGACGGCGACATTGCGTCCCTTGTAAAGGGCATTAACAAGCTCGGTCTGAAAATGGGTGTATATTCCTCAAACGGAACTCTCACCTGCGAGGATTTGCCGGCTTCCCTCGGTAACGAGGAGCTTGACGCAAAGACCTTTGCATCCTGGGGCTGTGAATTTTTAAAATATGATTTTTGCCATAACGAGGCGATAAGTCCGCAATGCCCCGCCATAGAAAAATTGGAGCTTAAACTCCTTGACTATGCGCCGAACAAAATAAATAATTTCAAGGTTCTTGAACCGGACGACGCTACTTTCACCGGCAGGACAAGCGTTATAAATATGAAAGAGGTACCGAGCGGCAAAGCAATCGGCTACCTTAATCACTCAGCCGGCACCGCAGAATTTGAAATCAACGATTTGCCCAAGGGCGAATATGCGCTTACCGCCGTTTACCATAAATCCTTGAGGAAAAAGAGAGATTACCTGCAAATAATCGTAAACGGCGAGTTGTACGAAATGTTCTTCCCTGCCGGCTACGGATTTAACGACACCGGCAGAACGCAGATTAAGATTAAGCTCAAGGACGGGTTCAATACAATCAAACTGCAAAATCCCGTCGTAAGCCGTGCGGATTCGTCATATATTCAGTATAAGCGAATGGGCGACGCACTCAAAAAAGCGTCGAAGCAATTGGCAAGATTTACCAATACAGAGGAAAAGCCGATTACATATTCAATATGCGAATGGGGTGCCACAAAGCCTTATAAATGGGGAGCAAAAGCCGGCAATATGTGGCGTACTACTCCCGATATTTGTGCAAAATGGAAAAGCATAGTTATGATATATGGCCAAACGATTAAGCTTTATTCCTACGCTTCACCGGGGCATTGGAACGACCCCGATATGCTTGAAGTGGGCAACGGAGATTTGACCGACGACGAGAACAGATCGCATTTCACACTTTGGTGTATGCTTGCGGCGCCGTTGATTCTCGGCAATGATGTAAGAGAATTTGTCAATTCAAACGGCGAACCCGACAGGGATAATGTCACTCTTAAAATTGTTACAAACAAGCATTTGATAGCGATTGACCAGGATACCCTTGCAAAACCTGCCAAGAGAATCGGCAGGGAAAACGGAGTGGATATTATCGCAAGACCGCTTGCAAACGGTGATGTTGCATTATGCTTCTTAAACCGCAAAAAATCATCCAACAATATCCGTTTTGAATTAAATGAGCTTTCAAAGGACGAATATCTTGATTTTTCGTCTGCGCCGTCATATGAGTTGCACAACCTTTGGAGCGATGAAAGAACGAGCGGAATAACCGTTTTCGCCGCAATGCCGGCTCACGGAGTTATGGTGTACAGAATAAAAGCTGATAGGAAATAGCAGAATTTTTAATAATAGATTTTAATAATAGTCGGTATGATATTTTCTATTGACTTTATCACGCTGATTTATCACGCTGATTTATCACGCTGATATTATAAAATTAGTTATATACAGAAGCTTACGGGCATTGCCCTTTACCGTATCGGATTTGCACAGCACGGTTCGATACGGCTGTAACCACTGTTTACGCCTTACGGGCAACAAGGGTGTAAATAAAAATATTAATCATTACTGTTTGTTGCCGGAAAGGTTATGGAATTACTATGAAAAGCTTTAAGAAAATTTTGTCGGCTGTTATGTGCGTATCTCTTATTGCACTGTGCTTTGCCGGCTGTTCGTCAAGTGAATCTGACGGTTCAATCACCGATGAAACCCTGCTCATCGCCTATACTGAAGAAAATTCTTCTTTCCTCTATGCAGATGAAAACGGAGATATGACCGGCTTTGAGGTTGAGGTTATTGATGCGATATTCGATGATATTAAAGGCGATTACACGAGCTATCAGTTTGTTCAGGTTGACGAGGGATACACTCTCGGCGAGGATGTTGCTTACACCGATGAAGAGGGCAACGAATACACTGCAGAGATTTTAGCAGGCGGACAGAGCAAGAACAACGGAACTTTCAATGTTGACTACTCCTTTACGAAGAGCGTTATCAGCGACAGAGTTATAACGATAACAGCTTCCGGCAGCGAGATTACAAACTATGCGGATTTGCATGGCAAAAAGGTTGCCATTATCGGTGACGAAGCTGTTGCCGCACTTGACAATAACACCGCAATCAAGGACGGTTTAAAATCGGTTAAAGACGATTATGCCGATATTGACGCCGCTCTTTCGGCACTTGACGCAGGCAAAATTGACGCTGTTGTTACAGATGAATTTACATTCAATGTTCTTGACAACGCAAGCTCCTACGCTGTTCTCAACGGCGAGCTGGAAACTATTGAATATGTTTTCGCTTTTGAAAAATACAGCGATTACAAGGACAGCTTTAACGAAGCTATCAGCGAGCTTCAAGACCCGGACTATAACGATGTGGACGAATTTACTCCGATAGTTGAATCCTACTTCGGCTACGACTCATCAACCTTTGAATATTCGGCTGTTGAGGAATAAAGCGATAATATAAATACATAATACTATAAGAATTAACGGACTGTTTCAGATGAGGCAGTCCGTTTTGCTTTATGTGTTTAATTATTATTTTTCGGCAATATCACCATGAATGTCGAGCCTTTGCCGAGTTCGCTTTTAACTGAAATTTCACCATTGCATAAATAAGTAAGCTGCTTCTCTATGGACGGACCCAATCAGCTCGAGCCGTAATTTTGCGTACCATTTGCCTGATATAACTTTTCAAAAATATGCTCACAATCCTCTTTACTTATTCCCCTGCTGGTATCGCTTATGCAGACTGTGATGTTGTCGGAATCCTGCGTGAGAGATATTGAAATTTCTCCGCCCTGCTCGGTAAATTTAATTGCGTTATCAAGCAAATTAAGCCATATGTGGGACATAAGCGTTTCGTTGCCGTAATACTCGATCTCACATAAATCGCCGCTCATACTTATATTTTTTCCGACCCACTGACTGCTCATATGCTCAACGCAAAAGCGTATTTGTTCATCGAGCGAATACGGCTTCTTGTCGGGTATAATCTCGGTGTTTTCATACTTAGTCAGCAGAAGAATATTATCAGTCATTAATGACAGGTGCAGTGCCTCCTCAATAATAATATCGGCATATTTTTCTCTTTCATTTTGAGAAAGCTCGGGAGTTTTAATAATTTTTGCATATCCTAAGATTGAAGCTGTGGGAGTTTTATATTCGTGGGAGAGAATATTAGCAAAATCACTTCTCATATATTCTATGCTGCCAAGCTCCGTTGCCGTTGTATTTACTGCGGTTTTAAGCTCCTTTATGTAGCTGTTATCGCTTTTAACAATTTCAAGGTTTGTATCAAATTCACCCTTGGCAAGATTTTAACCGCATCTGTAACCTCGTCGAGAGGTTTTAAAAAATATGAGGAAAATATCGACGCTCCCAATGCACCTATGCAACTGCACGATACAATAACAATAACCGGAACCCACGGAGACAAGACCGTTCCGTGCGGTATCAGCTTTAAAAAAACCAGCAAAAAATATAAGCCTGCCATAAGAAGCGGCACGGCCAAAACTATTAAAAACACCACTATTGATGTTGTATATCTCAAATTTTTAAATCTTTTCATCTTCAATAATTCCCATATACCCGAAGCCTCTGATTGTCTTTATACTGAAATCGCGATTGTTTTTGAACTTTTCCCTGAGCCTGTTGATATGCACTTCAACGGTATGCTCATCGCTTTCAGTGTCAAAATTCCAAATTTCGTCCATAATCTGCCGCTTTGTAAAAAGTCGGTTAGGGCATGAAAGAAGCTTATATAAAAGCAAAAATTCCTTTGGCGTAAGCTCCGCCTTTTCGCCGTTGACCGTTGCCGTAAAGGACGAATAATCAAGACGAGTTGAACCGATTTCAAGCACCTTTTCGGATGTGATTTTTGAACGGCGAAGCAAAGCCTTTATTCTCCACAAAAGCTCGTCGTTATCAAACGGCTTTGCGAGGAAATCATCCGTACCGGAATTAAAGCCCTGCCGTTTATCCTCGTTGGAAATTTTTGCCGTAACCATCAGCACCGGAATATTGCATCCCGATTCTCTCAATGCCTTTGTAAATTCGTATCCGTTTAGATTGGGCATCATTATATCGACAACCGCCAAATCTATGTGACTGCTGTCCATAACTTCAAGCGCCTGCACACCGTCAACGGCTGTATAGCAGTTATATGAAGCACGGCTCAAAACAGTTTTGATAAGTTCTCTCATATTCCTGTCGTCCTCAACAATCAAAATATTGAACATCCCGTCACTTCCCTTTTTGCATTTGCTTTTTAGCCGTTCTTAAAAGCAGATAATAAACAAATGTCTTTTATTAAAATATAGTTTAATATGTGTAAAAATATGTGTAAAAAGTCAACTTTTATTTTTTACATAATTTGAGGTTAAGTTGAACTTGATATGATATATATAAATCAATGGTTCGGCGAAATCGTTTACACGGAGGGAAACATATGGCGGATTCAAAAACCTTTGAAAAAATACCAATTTTCACAAAAAGCACTCAAAGCGAACGAAAAAGTAATAAAACTTTACGAATACGATGTGAGTCATCTCTGGCTTGCGGGACTGATATATTCTCACATAGGGTACTGGGTTGAAAATCTTTTTCGCCTTATATCAAAAGGAGTATTGGATTCCCGTAATCAGCTTTTGCCGTTTCTTTTCTGCTATGCTATAGCTATGTGGGTGCTTTACTTTGCCCTCGACACTCCTAAAAAGGCAAGACTGTTCAACAAAAGGCTCTTCACCAAACACGACAAGAAAACTAATTTCCTCTCACAGCTTTATTATTTTTGTGTGGTTTTTCTGTTTGTGTTCTTCGGTGAAATTGTTGTCGGTCTGCTGTTTGAAAAAATATCGGGTATTCAGCTTTGGAACTACAACGGTATTCCGCTCCATGTAACACAATACACCAGCGTTCCCACCTGCACTGCAATGTCTCTCGGCGTAGTTATACTTATAGAATATTTCTTTTAGAATATTTCTTTGCCCCACTTATGAAAAAAATTCAGCTCATACCGTATAACACTCTTCTGAAGATAGATTATATAGCAGGTGCATTGATAGTTACAGATTGGCTTATTATGATGATAAGTGTAAATGTGTTCAAGGTTTCGCCGAACTATTGGTCGATAAATTTCAGGCAATAGGTAATAATATAATATTGCAAAACTAAAAGTATTGCAAAACTAAAAGTCACGGATTTACTCGTCCGTGACTTTTTTGTATGGCGTTAAACCCATTCTTTAATGATTTCCGGATCGGCAAAAATTTCGTTAAGCCGATTGATAAACGGTGTGACATCGCCCATATCGAGCGCTCTGTGGTCAAACGCTATTGTCATAGGCAACTTGTAACCCGTACGAACGGTACCGTCGGGATTTGCAATCGGGACAAGCTGTTTTGCGCCGATTGCAATTGCGCAAAGCTGGGGAGGTATTATCTCAAGCAGGGTGCATACTCCGCTCCAGTTGCGGCAAACGGAGCCGAGGTTTGATACGGTTATTGTACCCTGTTCAATATCGTGCTTAGTAAGCCTTTGAGATTCGGGGATAGAATAATATTCCCTTTTCGCCTTGCCGGTGAGGGTTTTAACTTTGTGCTTTCCCGTTTTGGAACCGATAAGACGATTTACGGTTTGAGCAACCTTACCGTGTTTGAGAGCGGTGAGCGTATTATCGAGCGAGACATCAAACATCACCTCGTTTAAATCGGAATTATCCGCACGGCGTGAAGCGTCGGCGACGGTTTCCCTCATTTGGCTCATAGTCTTATCCTGCATATTATGCAGGTTAATCGTCATCATCTCTCCCATTTTTAAAATCATCGGCATTGATATATCAATATTTTTAAAGGTATTAACCTCTCCCCTGACAAGCTTACGGTTGAATTTGATATGACCGTTAATTGCCGGACAGGCGTGAATACCCTCAACAATAATTCTGAGCATAACGGTGTTGAGAGTGATATGCTCCTCTTTCGGGAGTTTGGAATTAATTTCCTTTATCACTTTTGAAAGCTCTGTTATCTCCGGCTCATAGGTTACTGCGGCGTGAGGAATTGTCTCCCAGCTCTCCGCTGTCATATTTGATACGATTTTTCTTGCTATACCGAAATGCTCGGTTTTTATAATGTTTTGAATTTTGCATAGTTATTTCTCCCTGTAAAGTTGAGTAATGTTCAAAATAATTTTCAGGAAGCCTTTGCTTGCTTCGTGTAACATTTTAGCTTTACAAGGTAAAAATTGCTATAAACTGCGCTTTACATTCCCGCAACCTGCGGTTGCAAAACGGCTTTTATACTGCTTTTATCACTTTTTATGTAATCGCAATAAAGTTTCAGTATATCAATATCTGTTTTTGCGTAAACCGTTCTTGCTCCGACCGCATCCTCAATCTCGTTAAAAACAAGGCAGTTGTTATTAAAAAGAAAATCTATCCCGATGTAATCGAAATCTATAAGAGAGATGATTTTTTTTACAAGTGCAATTTCACAAGAACTGAGTTCGTATTTTTCAGCCGTACCGCCGAGGGAATAATTTGAACGAAAATCCGTATTGCTAACACGCAAAATACTGCATATTATCTCCTCTCCTATCACCCACACTCGCAAATCTCTGCCCGGGGTATCGCACGCCTTTTGATAAACATAGCCGTCCTCAAACTCCTCTTTTTTATCTATCATAAAAACTTCCGTCCCGCCGTGACCGTCGCATTTCTTCTTGACCGCCGGGAGTGAAAAATAATTAATCGGCATAATCTCAACGCCGTTTTTTTGCATAAACTCATAGCAAAACTGTTTATCATTTGCAAGGCGGGAAAGGGACGACGGATTAAAAACCCTTATTCCCCTCTCTTCGAAATATTGCGCAATTTTATAATCATCTGTCCTGTTGATGACAAAATCGGCGTCGCCCCTGTAGCTTTCGTCGACAAGATTAACTCCGAGATACTCTTGAAATTTACTTACGGCAAAGCTGTTTTTTTGAGCTGATTCTTTTGTATAAATTAGCACTCCGTTTGACTTCATTTTATTTTCTCCAAAATTGTATTAAATATCATCGGCGCAATATCAAGCCCTGTCGCCTGCATTATATTGATGATATGGGCGTTTGAATTTACCTCGCAGACATCGCCGTTTTCGAGTATATCAACTCCACCGAAAGTAAGACCAAGGGTGTCGCACGCAAGCACTGCTTTTTGAATTTCCTCCTCGCTCGGTGCGTAAGGAGTCATTGTTCCGCCGTTTGTGACATTTGAGCGAAAGTCGTTTTTGTTTTCTCTCAAAACGGCGCAGACGCATTTTGAATTTACGATTTCAAGCCGTCTGTCCCTGCCGACACTTTCCGTAATAAATTTTTGGAGCAAAAAAGGTTTTTCACTTATGTGAGAAAAAATTTCTTCCTCGCTGCCGCAAAGATAAACCTGCATACCGAACGAACCGAAGCACTCCTTAAAAACAAGCGGCAAGCCCAGCTCTTTCACGGCAAAGCTTACAAAATCCGTCATATCGGATTTATAATAACATTTAGGCGCAATAAGAGTTTCGGGTTGCGGTACAATGCCGTCAAGTTCAATATATGTCCTCGCCTTATCATCGCATTTTGCTATTGAAGAAGCGGAGTTAAATACACGAACGCCCTGCTTTTCAAGATGTAAAGCGAGGTTTACATCCTTATCCCAAAAGAGCACAAAGTCAGCATTCACGCTTTTTTGACAGGCAAGCTCAAGGTTTGTTTTCACATCAAGATGAATACCGCTTTTCCGTGCCGATTTTACAAGATGAGCGTGAAGCCGGTCAAATTTTTCGCCGTGCAGAAAATGATTGACCGCAAGTATTCCGCTAAATTTGTCCAAAATAAAAGCACCGCCTTTCGCATAAATTAAAACGCTTATATTAGTTTTGATATATTCTATCATTATAACTTGCTTTTTTCAATGCAATGGTATAAAATATTAGTATTATTCATTAAAATTATGCAATTTCGGCACGGTGAATTTCGGCTTAAAAATCCACGCTTTATCTGCCGATTTTGAGATTACGGAGGCGTTTATGACAGAATACAAGCTTAAATACGGTTGCAACCCAAACCAAAATCCGGCAAGAATACATATGGACGGAAAAGAACTTCCGTTTGAAATTATCAACGGCTCGGCAGGATATATAAATCTGCTCGACGCATTCAATTCCTGGCAGCTTGTCAAGGAGCTTAAAAAGGCCACGGGTCTTGTAGGCGCCGCTTCGTTCAAGCACGTTTCACCGGCAGGTGCGGCTGTTGCAAAGCCTCTCGACGAAACTGAACGCAAGGTGTATATGGTTCCCGATTCATTGGAGCTTTCTTCGATAGCGCAGGCATATGTTCGTGCAAGAGGATGCGACAGGGTTTCCTCTTTCGGTGATTTTGCGGCGCTCAGCGATGAATGCGACGCATCGGTTGCTCAGTTTCTTGTTAAGGAAGTAAGCGATGGGATTATTGCTCCGTCATACAGCGACGAGGCTCTTGAAATACTCAAGAAAAAGAGAAGAGGAAACTATCTCATAATAAAGATGGACGCCTCCTACGAGCCTGAACTTACGGAAACAAAACAGGTTTACGGAATTAAATTTGAGCAAAAGAGAAACGACAGCGAAATTACAATGGATCTCTTCTCCGATATGCCTACCAAGATTAAGGATATACCGGAAGACGCTAAGATTGACCTGTTGATTTCCATGATTACGCTCAAATACACGCAGTCAAATTCTGTATGCTACGCAAAAGGCGAACAGACCGTAGGCGTAGGCGCAGGTCAGCAAAGCAGAATACACTGTACCCGCCTTGCAGGCGACAAAGCTGATAAGCTTTGGCTCAGGCACCACGAAAAGGTTGTTTCACTGCCATTTATCGAAGGTATACGCAAATGCGACGCAGACAATGCAATCGACCTTTATATTTCCGACGAATACGAACAGCTCCTTGAGGACGGCCTGTGGCAGAGATATTTCACATCCTGCCCCGCAGCATTTACAAAAGAAGAAAAAGCCGACTGGCTTGCAAAGGCGGATGGTGTTTCCCTCGGTTCGGATGCATTCTTCCCGTTTGAGGATAATATTGAAAGAGCCGTGAAATCAGGCGTAAAATATATCGCACAGCCCGGCGGTTCGGTAAGAGACGGCGCAGTTATTGAATGCTGTGACAATCTCGGCATCGCTATGACAATGACGGGAATCCGCCTTTTCCACCATTAATTTTGCAATAAGGATAGATAACAGATTATGAAATTTATTTCCTGGAATGTAAACGGCTTGAGAGCCTGTATGAGCAAAAATTTTGTGGAATTTTTTAATGATTGCGACGCAGATATATTCTGCTTACAGGAAACGAAGCTTCAGCAAGGGCAGATTGATTTTGCTCCCGAGGGATATAACTGCTACTGGAATTACGCTCAAAAAAAGGGATATTCCGGCACGGCGATATTTACCAAAAAAGAACCGATTTCCATAAAATACGGTATGGGCATTGAAGAACACGACAATGAGGGCAGGCTGATTACTCTTGAATTTGAGGATTTCTACTTTGCCACCGTCTATGTTCCCAATTCTCAGCGAGAGCTGAAACGCATCGACTACCGTATGCAGTGGGAGAACGATTTCAGGAATTATATCCTCTCCCTCGACGCCGTTAAGCCCGTTATATACTGCGGTGATTTGAATGTCGCTCACAAAGAGATTGATTTGAAAAATCCGAAGACTAACCATAATAACGCAGGCTTTACCGATATGGAGCGGGATAAATTTTCAAAATTGCTCGACAGCGGATTTACCGACACATTCCGTCTGTTTTACCCCGATACCGAGGGTATTTACAGCTGGTGGTCATATATGTTCAAGGCAAGGGAAAAGAATGTTGGGTGGAGAATCGACTATTTCGTATCATCGGAAAGGCTGAACGACAAGCTGATTGATGCAAAAATCCACACCGACATACTCGGCTCAGACCACTGTCCGATTGAGCTTGACGCAAATATTTAACACCTTGCCGAATCACGGAGGCGATTGATGCGCAAGACAATTTCAGCATACTGTGTGAAAGCTGCCGTTACAACGAAATTGACGATGAAAGCGAGGAGAGCTTTTGCCGTCTGGTTCTTGACGAGGACGAATATGCACGCCTGGAGCTTTATAACAAATACTCAGGCAAAAATTCCTGTCCGTACTTCTCCCCGTTCGGCGATGAGTATGATATTGTAAAAAAGCAGAATTAGCAAAGCACAGTAAAAATTCCGTTAAAAATTTCAGGTGATAATAATGAAAAAAATACTTTCCCTTATCCTTGCAGTGCTAATGATGACAGGCACTTGTGCCGCTGTTACTGCAACGGCATATGCGGCGAGCGCATCGTATAAAATAATCAGGGTTACCCCGTCAAAAAGCAATGCGGCGGCTGATATTCAAAAAGCTCTTGACTAGGCAAAGAAAAATGCCACAGCAAAAAAGAAATACAAAATAATAATCAAAAAAGGGACATATACAATCAAAAAAACAGCTCATTGTATATTCAAATACATATCTTGTATGCACAAATGTAACGCTGAAAAAGGGATTTCCTAATAACACATTATTCTCGGTCGGCAAATTCAAAACCGTTGCCAAGGGATATAAAGCATACCAAAACATAACCTTTGACGGCGGCACATTTGACTGCAACGGCAGCAGCGGAAAAATTCAAAAGGGCGCACTGACGCTTTTCCGCGCAACAAATGTGACAATCAAAAATGTGACTATGACGAATGTGAAAAACGGTCATCACCTTGCAATCGCCGGCTGCAGTAAGGTTCCCATAACAAACTGCACATTTTCAAAGCATTACAAGAGCAGTTCCAACACCGATTCTCTCGAAGCCGTGCATCTTGACATCCTGCAAAAAGAGCGTTTCCCCGGTCTTGCATCAAAAAGCTACGACGGCACTATGAACAAGAATATCACCGTTGAAAACTGCAAATTCAAAAATGTTGACAGAGGTGCGGGAACTCACAGCATCTTCACCGGTAAATATATGAGTAATATTGCTATCAAGAACAATAAATTTACCAATATCAAAGGATACACAATTCAGGGTTCGGGTTATATCAATTCCATAATAACCGGCAATAAAATCAAAAACTGCGGAGCCGGAATTTATTTCAGAAGTGTTATTGCAGGTACTGACACAACTTATAAATACGGCAATAAAATCACGCACGACACCGGCACGGTTATTGCAAACAACACCATTTCGGTAAGGGATAACAAGTCAAACGACTACGGGCAAACTCCTTACGGAATCCGTATTTACGGCAAGAAAACCACATCATCGACCAATGTTTCAGGCTGAAAATCGGCGGCAGGAGACTACAGACAATACAATGTCACCGTGGAAAATAACAAAATCACAATGAAGTGTGACGGCTATGCTCCGTGGGTTACGGCAACCGGCAATACAATAACCTGCAACTCGCTTTCAATCATAAATTCCGGAGCATTTATTGACAGCTCAGATGGAGTAAGCCTTTCTCAAAATGTCATTACCGGCGCAAACGGCGACGGCATACTGCTCAAAAACTGCACGATAACTCTGACATCAAACACTGTCAGCGACAATACGGAAAGCGGAGTAAACTGCCTTGACGGCACGGTTTTGACATCAAATTCAAACACATACAAAAGCAATAAATCTCACGGACTGAAAATTAACAGCTCTACGGCAACGATTTCTATGACGAACGACACCCTTTCCTCCAACAAAGAAAACGGTGTAAACGCCAACGCATCCACCGTTACCATGAGCGAATGTACGGTAAAATCCAACAACAAATCAAACGGCGACAGCACACAGGCGGGAATTTGCATTACCCAAGGTGCCAAGGTAAGCTTAAACAGCTGCTCGGTAAGCTCAAATAAGGATTACGGCATTTATGTTACGCAAAGCTCAAGTTCCACTGTCTCCGGCTGTACGGTAAATTCAAACAGCAACGACGGCATTTATGTCATCCAAAGCTCTAAAGCGACAATAAGCAGTTGCTCGATATCCGGCAACGAAAACGGAATTTACCTTACAAGCAGTGCGACAGGCTCTGTAAAAGACTGCAATATCTGCAACAATTCATCCTATGGAATATACAAAGCAAACGCCGCCGGAACTTTCAATTTCAGCGGCAACACAACATCAAACCCACAGGGCGACAGAATATAAATCCGAAATATAAAACCATAAATAAAATATATTAAAAGGGACTGCCTCAGCCGAGACAGTCCCTCAGTCTGTCGATAAAACGGTCATAACCACGCCCAATTAATTTATATTTTGTAGGGGCGGATATCATCCGCCCCGCTCTATAATTACAACCTCTTTGCCTC
>JAJQGZ010000125.1 GCA_021200075.1 Clostridiales bacterium
TAATTTCAAATTAAAATGTATATAATTAATGTAGTACTTTATACGGAGGTGACTTTACCGTGACTGATAAAACTATGACTTTCAGAATTGGTGACGAGCACGAGGATGTTATGAAGGAAACATTGACCGAGGTTTTCGACGCTCTTCAGGAAAAGGGATACAATCCTATCAACCAGATAGTAGGATATATTCTTTCCGAAGACCCGACTTATATAACAACCCATAACAACGCAAGAAGTCTTATCAGGCGTATTGACAGGGACGAATTGCTTGCCGCAATGGTAAAGTCCTATCTAAGCTGATAAACAAAGGAGGTTTCTCTTTGGCAGAAAACAATAATAAAAACGAAAAGTTCCTTGAATACAAGGGCAAGCCCTTGGTAAGACGCGGTAAAACAATTTATTACGGCAGTATGGCTGACCCGTTTGTTGTATGCCTCAACATTCTTTCCGACGAGGATTTAAAGGATTTAAAGGTATCAGGCAAGGTTGCAATTCAGCTCCTCGATACAAATGAAAGTCTTTCGCCCAAGGAAAAGGTTATTAAAAAGAGCGAAAAGCAAGGTCTTTTTAACGCACTCGATTTAGGTGCGGTTTGGCTTGAAAGAGCATTAAAAAAGCAAAATAAGGCTTAAAAAAAATCAGGGACGGCAATCCCTGATTTTTATTTTTTATTCTTTTTCCCTTTTATCAGTCGAGTGTAAATACGAAATCAGCATTACCCTTGCATTTTGCGGTGACGGTTGAATCCTTAACAGTGTACGAAGTACAGCTTATAAGAGAGGAATAAGTATCGTCAGTTATTTCGTCAGCCTCGGTATCGTCGGTGAAAACAAAATTATCGCTTTCGGACGACAACGCTCTTGAGCTGTCCATAGCAAAATATGCAAGACCCTCGCCCGAATTTTGCGTAAGCTCCGAGGTTGGGTCGAAATAATAAAAGCTTCCGTTAAACTCCGCCATTGAAAGCATAGTGGCTATTGAATCCGAATTTTTATTGAGTATATGGCTTACCGATATACCCGCCTGCAAAAGCAGATATTCAAACATACCAGAGATTGTGGCGCTGACGCCTTTCTTATCTATAATAGTATCCATAACCGTGGTTACGGAGTTATCGACGGTTACATTGGTCGTGATATAAGTATAAAGATTTAAAAGATATTCGTTATCGCTTACACTGCCGTATCCGCATTCGCCCATAATTGTGCCGACTGCGTTTGTAAATTTCTCAACCTTTTGCAAATGCTCTTCCTGCTCGTTCTTGTATGAAATAGAAACGCCGGAATCATCGTCCAAAAACTCCAGTCCGTCAACAAGCGAATAAAGCGGAAAGCTTGTAAAAAAAAGCTGATTGAGGTCGTCGGTCATAGAGGTATTGAATTTAACCTCGGAATTATAATTCATAACAGCTTGGCAAAGCTTATTGTATACACGGATAACACTCTCGTCCATATCGGAATAATGATAATCAACCGTTATCTGCAAATCCTCGATAACCGAAGCATCCTCCTTCCCGGTATCGGCGTCCTTATCGGAAGCGCAGGCGGTAAACATTGAGCATATAACTGTTGCGCACATCAAAAGGCATATTGATTTTTTCATTCTGGCAAACCCCTTTAGGCACTGCTGTCTTTTTTGATAATTATTATGAAAGTATAAAACATCAAAAGAAAATGTGCAAGTGGTTATTTGCCGTTATCTCGCCAAAACACAGAATAATTACAATTTATATAATTATTGTTCTTAAATGACACATTTTTGAAATTTACGGCAGATATTGCGCAATCGGTTATATTTTCAAATATACATCCGCTTATTGTTATATCGGTTTGGTACAAATCTTTGAAATAATTATGAGTGCCGACCCCTCGGCATACATTTTTAAAATAACAGCTTTTGACGGTTATATTTTCATTCATCGTATTATCGTAGGATGTGAAACCGCAAAAATGCGTGCAATCGAGAATATCTATCTGTATCGCCTCAGACGAGCTGACATTGAGATCGCTGACCTGGCCGCAAAACTTACAGTTTGAAAATATCACATTTCTGCACCCCGCAAGCTCTGCGTGGTGGGAATAATAATTATCGGTAAATTCCACATTTTTAATCAAAATATTTTCTGCATGGCAAAGGCGGAGTATACAGGATTTATTAGGATTGTAATTTCCATCGAGAGTGCCGTTTTTGATAACGCACCGTGTGAGAGAAGAATATTTCGGAGATTCTTTATCATCGGGAGATTTAAAGATATTTCCCCTTTTTGAATTGGTATTTTTAAGGCGGGAATATCCGAGGTCAACGGTGGTATAGCTTGTAAGGCGGATAGTTTTATCAATATTGTAATTACCCTTTGCTATACGGATAAGCAGCAAATTTTCAGACGAGGCATTTTTTCCCGTGAAATCAAATGCTCTTTCAAACGCTTTGGTTATATCCGAACGGCAGTAATATATGGCAAGGACTTTTCCGTATTGTTTTTCAACGGTGACGCCGCTTTTTGAAAATCCTGCGCAAAGAAGCGAAAAAAGGCAGAAGAGATAAAATAAGAAATAACGATATTATTCTTTTTTTCATACTCATCTTCCTTTCGGTAAATAAAATGCGGTTACTTATTTATTTTTGTTTTTGAGCAAAAATAAATGCAAAGTATGTTTTGGAAGATGAAACGCATTGAAAATAAATCAGAATATTAGTTTCCGTTTAAATTGCTTCCCCCATACGGCAAGCTCTGTCAAAATCGGTATCAGAGAACGAACGGAATCCGTGATTTCATATTCCACACGAATCGGCACCTCCATGTATTCTGTTCTTTTTACGAGACCGTCTTCCTCCAGTTCTTTTAAAGACTTGGCAAGCATAGTGTTGGAAATGCTTCCCATTTTTCGTTTGATGTCATTATATCTGGTTGCGCCGTCATTTGAAAGAGAACACAAAATAGGCATTTTCCATCTTCCTCCTATCGCATTCATTGCTTTCTGTAAAGGGCATCCCACAGTACAGGGACAAATATGTTCATTAGCCACTATAATTTCCTCCTTATACCGTTTAGTATATAGATAAGTTTTTTAGTACCTACTCCGAAAAAATTGCGTAGTTGACATAGGTATTTTTCAATATTATAATTATAGCAGGTAGCAATTTAAGAGTAAAGACTTTTTTTTCGGAGTAATCTAAAAAGTGCCCTCTTAAAGCATAAAGGAGTAAAGATTATGAATATTCAAGTTAGGTATTATTCCCGTGGCGGCAATACAAAGAAGCTGGCTGATGTAATCGCAAAAGCGACTGACTGCAAAGCCGAGCAAATCCCCGTACCGATAGACGGCAATGCAGATATTCTCTTTTTAGGAGCGTCTGTATACTGGGGTGGAATCAGCCCCGAAGTCAAATCGTATATTAAAGCATTGGATAAAAACAGAATCGGTAAGGTTGTCGTTTTCTCCACTTCGGCACTTGCCGAACGAGCCTTTGACCAAATACAAAAAATGCTGCAAGATAAAGGCATCAATGTTGACAACAGGAATTTTTACTGCCATGGAGAATTTACAGCACTCCATAAAGGTCGCCCAAATCAAAATGACCTGGAAGCCGCAAAACAATTCGCAAGAAAAATAACTGAAAGGAAGTAATAATTTATGGCTGAAAAAGAATTTGACATTGAAAAATATATGTCTCACGGAGTTAAAAGAATAGTTAAAAGTGCTTTAAAAGCTTCTTTATCCAATCCAAGAGAATCAATTTTTATGGCAAAATACGCAATGGCAAGCAAAAAGGCAACCGAAAAAAGGGCCGATTGTAAAATGAAGTTGAACATCTAAAAAATCCATAGCGATTGAATCCGT
>JAJQGZ010000194.1 GCA_021200075.1 Clostridiales bacterium
GTAGTACTGTGTATCGTCTAAAACTTTATGAATAGTTTTTATCGTTGTGTAATTTACTTCTTGTATTTTGATAGAAAATTATATGATAATTCCAGTCATTTATAAACTTTTAGTAAATACAAGGTAGTAGGGGCGGATATTATCCTCCCGCAAACAAATCCTTTTTACATCTATTAATTCAAGAAGTACCGAGAACATCAAATTCTCGGTACTTCTTTGGTATATTTATTCTATATTTTTGCCTTTCAGCAGAGGTGAAAGGGGTTTATAAATCAGCATTGACACGGCGACGCTCACAAGCGCTTTTACAAAGGTGAACGGAATATTGAATATCGCCAGAGCCTGCAACATATTTTTAACGCTCGGCAAAATCACCTGATACATTCCCAGCACCGCTTCCTCCGGGAAGCCGAGAACCAAATAGTAAAGCGGATAGATTATAAAATAATTCATCGGCAGACTGACAACCGCCATTGCCGCCGCCGCCGAAATTCCTGCAATCAGGGCGCTTTTCTTTGTCTTTTTGTGCTTATAGATAAGCCCTGCCGTGAGTGCGAATACCGCACCGAGTATAAAGTTTGACAGCTCGCCGACAAAGCCGCTTTGGCTAACCGCCATATGAATCAGATTTTTCAGCAATGCGATTATAACGCCTGCCGCGGGGCCGTAGGTAAATGCGCCGATAAGCTCCGGCAAATCGGAAAAGTCCAGCTTGATAAAGCTCGGCACTATCGGTATGGAAATTTCAATGTACTGCAAAACAACCGCAACCGCAGTAAGCATTGCCGTTCCCGCGATTAATCTTACTTTTTTGTTTCTCATAACAAATTACTCCTTTTGCACGGGACGAACGGCGAAAAAAAGAAAACAAAACCCCGACGCATTACGCATCGGGGCGATAAAATTACAGGAGAAACGGTAAAAACCGCTCAAAAGCATATAAATAAACAAATTAAATGAAGTATTTAAAATATCCAAGTATCTGTTTTTGTATCTCCGATATTTTCTCTCATCCGGACTTTAACCGTCGGTTACGGAATTGCACCGTATCAACTCGGCGAGTTCGTGGACTTTACCACCGGTGGAGACTTTCACTCCGCCCCGAAAATGTTGTCAGGCAAGTGCCTGTATCTTTATTATATTCCGATTATTATTTTTGTCAATAGTTAATTTAAAAAGAGCGTGGAGTTTGGAGAGTGGAGGGTGGAGTTATCGGTTTTGAAAAATCAGGACATAGGTAAGGCAGGCGAATTGTATTCGCCCGAAAGGTTTTGGAAAATTATTCTTCTTCGTCGGAATAATAATCCTCCATCAGCACATTTTCCTTTTCGTTTGTCGGGGTATATTTGTCCTGATAATAATTTTCAAGCTTGCTTTCAAAGCTTCCGTCGGGCGATACGGTTATCATCGTACACCCTCTTTGTAAGCCGTATTTCATAATTCCGGTGTAAGCAAGGTAATCTATCGAATATCCGTATGTAAGGCGGATTCCCTTGTAATTTATCGAAAAATTATTCAAATGGTCGTGGCCGCAGAATGTTCCCTGCGTAGAGCCAAGCTCCAGCATTTTGTCAAAAAATCCGTAATTGTATTCGCTACTGTACACGACTATATCGTGTTCTCCCGCTTTGCCGTAAATATACTGCACATTTTCGGTGTCCTCGTATTCGTTATCCCTATATTCGTACCAGGCATCTCTGTATTCGGGCAGAGCAATGTGGAAAAATACAAGCGATTTCGGCATAACGGAATCGTTCTGCTCCTGCAATTCAAGCAGGGACTGCTCGTACCACTCTATTTGATTTTCGTGTATCGTGTCATACTTCCACATAATGCCAAGGTAATCGTTGTCAACATAGGAATGGGAGTCGAGCATAACAAGACTTTGCGTGATTTCTCCGCCTGTATTTTTTATGTTGATTATGTAATTTCCCACGCCGTCAACATTTTCGTCGCCGGATTGGAAAAGGCAATGCTCATATTTCTCGCCTTCGTAAACCTCGGCAATTTCCTCTCGGGAATAATACGAATACGCTTCCGTATCGTGGTTGCCGAACGCAAGGCACCAATACACACCGAGCTGTTCCATTAAATCGGCAAAAAGCTCGGCGCTTTTTTTGTTATTGAATGTACCCGACTGAAACGGAATCGGGTACGCAATATCGCCTGTGACAACCACTAAGTCGGGTTTTTCCTCTTTAACCATAGCCGCCACTGCATTTAACGCCATATTGTCCTTTTTTATGCTCAAAAATCCGCCGCCGATATGAATATCCGTAAGATGCATTATTTTAAAATCATCATCGGTCACGAATGTGTAATATCCGTTTTCGTCAAGTGTCGGCGCAAGCTGATTGTCATACTCAACGCTCGAAAGAGATGAGATGAACGAGCCGTTTAATTTTAAACCGACGCAGCTCACGACGGCGAGCAAACCACAAAGCACGGCGATTATCATTATAATTATGAGCAGGATTTTTAAAAATGTTTTGAATTTCTGCTTCGGCGTTTTCTTGGTCTTTGTCATATTCTTTCTCCTTTTTCAGTCGTTGATTATGAATTTCGCTTCGCTTATAGCCGTTTTGATACCGCATATTGCAACGATTATTCCGATTATTATTGACATCAAGCCGTCTATCGCAAAGTTGATTTTGTCCGCAAGGGTGAAGCCGAGGAACACTCCGAGGGTTATGAAGCAGTCGGCAAAGCTGTCAAGCGTAAGAGTTTTTATTACCGGCGACGGCGATTTTTTTCCTGCTTTACGGTAGATAAATCCCATTGCAAGCTTAACCGCCGCACTTATCAAAAGCAGTATTGCGTATATCTTTGAGTACGAAACGAGGGTTGGGTACATCATTCGCTCCGCTCCGCTGTAGGCAAAGTATGCGCCCGTCGCCGCGAGCACTGCGCCTATTACAAATGATATCAGCGACTGCGTTCTTTTTCCCCGTTTTTCGTCAAGCCTTGTCATAAGATAAAACCCGATTATTGCAATTATGCAGGAAAAGGTGTCCGCCAAATTGTTTATCGAATCGCAGTATACACACAGTGAATTGGACGCAATGCCGATATAGAGTTTTAATAAAAACAAAAGGAAGTTTGCCGAAAAGCCGAACACGGCGATTTTGATTTTCGATTTATTCATATTCATTCCGCAAAAAGTGTTTTATTAGATAATCGTTACCGCATTACATTTACTTAAACTTATCTTAACATAATTTTAACACAACAACGGATAAATATAAAGCCCTATTTTGTACAAAATAAAAAACGGTGATTTTATGGAGTTTATTTATGTAACGGTTCTTTCGGCGGTTTCGATGGCGGTGCTTTTTGTAATCACAAAGCTGATGAACTTCAGGCAGATAAGCGAGATGAGCTTTTTCGACTATATCTTTTTCGACTATATAATCATAATCGGCATTACAATAGGCTCGGTTGCGGCGGAGATGTCCACAAATATCGACCTTGAGTGGTGGAAAGGCGTCACGGCTATGGCGGTTTACGGCATTATCGGTATTCTTCTTTCCGTCATAACGCAAAAAAAGTATTGCGGCGAGGAAATTCATTTCCGGTCAGCCGATAATTATAATTGAAAAAGGGAAGATAATAAAAGAAAATTTAAAAAAAGCCAAAATTGAAATAAACGACCTCCTGACAAGCGCAAGGTGCAACGGATATTTTAACCTTTCCGACATTGATTATGCGATAATGGAAACCACGGGGAAAATAAGCTTTCTGCCGGTTGGCTTAAAACGACAGCTCACTCCGCAGAATTTTAACTTTGCGCCGAAAAAAGGTAGGCTTACAGTTCTTTTTGTGGTATAATTTAGAGTATGAAAA
>JAJQGZ010000155.1 GCA_021200075.1 Clostridiales bacterium
CCATGTCCTCGGACATTTTGTAAACCATGTTACCATATCCGACATATTATCTGCCCGCTCTATAATTCCCAAACCTATATGGATCCGGTTATAATTTTGTTCCCACATCAAAAATTGAATCCTCATTTCTAAAAAATGCTTTAAATCGGTATGTTACCAGGTGTTACTCGAAAAAATTTTGTGGTAACACCCGGTAACATATTGCACTTAATTAATAATTGTTATAAAATTAAATATATTTTTATATTTTTCGGAGGTAATTTTTATAAAAAAAAATAATCAGTTTGCTTTTTATCGGCAGTAATGCTTTTTGTCTGTTACCGCCGGTCTTGACTTAACTGCCTTTGCGGCAACAAGCGAAGATTATGAATATACTGTTAGTAACGGTAATGCTGAAATTACAGGATATACAGGTTCGGAAACAGAATCAACAATTCCGTCTACTATTGACGGATATACTGTAACAAGCATAGAGGATATAAAGCTTTTTACGAATATACGGATTTAATAAGTGTTACAATTCCTGACGGCGTATTAACTATTGGTTCCGGCGCATTTGAGTATTGTACAAATTTAACAAGCGTTTATATTTCAAGTAGTGTAGAAGAAATTGATAATTATGTTTTTAGACATTGTTCAAGTTTAACAAATATATCGGTAGATGAAAACAATAGATTTTATTCATAACAAGACGGTATTTTGTTTAATAAAGATAAAACTAAAGCGGTTCAATGTCCTGTCGGTTGTGGATTGACTTCTTATACAATTCCTGATAGCGTTACTTGCATAGGATTTGAAGCGTTTAGAGACAGTGAAAACTTAACAAGTATAGTAATCCCCGACGGTGTAATAAGTATAGATGATTACGCTTTTTTCGGTTGTGATAGTTTGGAAAGCATAGCAATTCCAGACAGCGTTACCAGTATAGGTGTTTTAGCATTTCAAAACTGTGAGAATTTGGGAAATATTACAATTTCTGAAAATTTAACATGCATAGGTGAAGATGCATTTCGTGGTACCGCTTATATGAGTGATTTGGCAAATTGGGAAGACGATGTTCTTTATATAGGCAATTATCTTTTATGTTGTAGTAATGTAGATGCCACAATAAGAGAGGGAACAACACTTATTGCAGATTATGCATTTGCTGGTTCTTCTATATCAAGTATAACAATACCGGATAGCGTAACAATTATTGGGAAATCTGCATTTAGATATTGCACAAGTTTATCAAATATAATATTGCCTGATAATATAACAAGTATAGGTAGTGAAGCTTTTATTACACTGCATATTATAATGATGAATCAAATTGGAAAGATAATGTGCTGTATTTAGGAAATTATCTTATAAAAGCAAAAACATCTGCAAGCGAAGCCTATAATGTAAAAGGTGGAATAACTGTTATTGCAAGCTATGCTTTTTTCATATTGTTACGATTTAACAAGTATAACAATTCCTAACAGTGTAACAAACATAGGTGATGGTGCATTTAATGATTGTTATAATTTAAGCGATGTGTACTATGATGGTACAGTAGTACAGTGGAACAGCATTGAAATTGAAAATACTATAATTTTTAGCACTATAAGAGAGTTCTATTATACCTATATTGAATATACTTATGCAAATGACTATTTACTAAACGCAACAATCCACTGCACAGACGGAGATATTATAAGCGATAATACAAGTGGCGATGAAGACACAGACAACACAGGTAATACCGACACTTCAAGCAGTGGTACGCAAAGCGGAAGTTCTACAGGCAGCACTTTTTCAACAGGTGGTTCAAGCACGGACAGCCGTTCAGACACAACCACAACAACCGACACCGCAACTAATTCTGCAACCGCAAATGCTGTTACAGCCACAACTACAACTGCTTCAAGTACAAGTACCTCAACTGCTTCTGTTTCAACTCCGAAAAAGACTTCTGTAAAGAAAAACAACCAGTCCGAAGAAAAAGTAAATAAAAGTAACTTGGAAAAAGGTACCGGGTGTAACAGGATATCAAGTACAATATGCAACCAACAAAAAATTCACCAAAAACAAAAAGACCGTTACCGTAAAAAGGCGCGAGCAAGACTTCAAAAAACCATAAAAGGTTTAAAATCAAAGAAAACCTACTATGTCCGTGTCCGCACATACAAAACCGTAAACGGCAAGAAAGTTTACTCCAAATGGTCAACGGTCAAGAAAGTTACCGTTAAATAAAAGCATACAAAAACTCCCCGGTTTCATTTGAACTCGGGGAGCTTTTATTATCTGTGTACGATCAATCGGTTTCTTCGCTCGGGTATTTGAGGTCGTCTTTCGTCCAGTCCTTGATAACTTCAAGGAAAGCCTTTGATTCCTCTTTCGCCTGCGGAAGATTATGGTCGAGGCAGTTGCCGCATTCCTCGGGAGAAGCTCCCGGGATAACGCCCCAGTAATCGGCGATATATGCAAATGCTTCTTTTATAAGATTGATTGAATATGCGTCGGTGAGACTGCGGATCAGGAAATAAAATCCCGTTCTGCACCCCATAGGGCCGAAGTATATTATATTGTCGCCGAATTCAGTGTTGCGTACATATGTGGCAAAAATATGCTCGATTGTGTGCATTGCCGCATTTGTCATAACAGGTTCTCTGTTCGGCTCACGCATACGGATGTCGTATGTGGTAATATCGTCGTCTATACGGCTGATATATATACCCTTTTTAAGTATGTTGTGATTAATTTGAAAGCTCGGTATTTTTTTCATTTCACTTCAACTCCTGTTAAAAAAGACAGGTTTCCCGTTATTTCCTCTCCTGTTGCACCGTCTTTGAGCAGCAGGAGCATTTGCTTTGCTTCCTCTTTTGCTTTGTCAAAAAGCTGTTCAAAGCTGTCGGCGGATTCAATGCTGTAAGGGGATACCCATTTGCTGTTTTCTATATTAACATATTTTTTTGCTTTTTCCAAGTCCCGAGGACGGATAAATGATGTAATTTTATAATTTTTGGTCAGCGGTGCGGCAATCGTTTCAATCGGAGAGAGCAATATGCGCTTAAAGCCACTTTTGTCCGTTGTGTATTTTTGAATTTTTTTCTCGTCAACAAGTGCAGTTATCGCTTGCTTTTGTGTTATTTTTTTGCCTGTAGCTCTCGGCAGTACATATTCCCACATTCTGCCTATTTCGTCAATTACCGTTTTGTCCGTCGGAACTGTGGAGCAGGTGTCAAAAAGATACGGCTTTTTGATTTTCATTCTTTTATTCAGCAAATAAACATCGACGGAAAATTCAATCGTATTGTGAACAGAATGACCGTTGAGATACGGCTTTTTTCTGATTATTTCATTTTGCTTTGCGTATACAAACGGATGGCATTTTCGAT
Organism: Clostridiales bacterium; assembly: GCA_021200075.1. Classification (GTDB taxonomy): domain Bacteria; phylum Bacillota; class Clostridia; order Oscillospirales; family Acutalibacteraceae; genus Eubacterium_R. Next base: position 3,363 of record JAJQGZ010000155.1, read on the forward strand.
CGAGCGCATAGTGGAGAATGAATCCGTACAAATATGATTTTGCGATATCTTTGTTTGGTGAAGCGTTTGCGTAATCAATCATTGCGTTGACGGTTATTTCGGGCTTTGTCCTGTGCAGCAGCGAACCTGTTTTGCGCAGAGTTTTGCCGATCATCCACGGTAATGCCCTGTGGGAAAAGAAAATATCCGGCCCTTGCGTACCGAACAGTACCGCTCCCTCATTTACGGTAAAATCCGCATTTTCTTTTATAAAGGGCATAAGCTCCTTTGCAAATATATAGTGGGTTGAAAAGGCGGGCATTTTATCAGTCCTTTAAAATGTTTTTAAAATCATCGGGGAAATCACATTCGGCTGTTATTTCCTTTGAGGTAATCGGGTGGGTGAAATATACTTTTTTGCAGTGCAGCGCCTGCCTGGAAATTTCGCCATCGCCGTCCCCGTATAAAGTATCGCTCAAAAGAGGGTGTCCTATAT
>JAJQGZ010000009.1 GCA_021200075.1 Clostridiales bacterium
TATCAGGTTATTTTTATTATCTTATTTTCAAAGTAAAAAGTCAAGATATAAGCAAAATATAAGCAAAAAGAAAACCGCCGGCACAAACTGCGCCGACGGCTTCCTTTAAGAAAGAGAAATTATGAAAAGCATCTTATATTTTTATTTATACTGTTCATAAATTACGAAATTATTTAATACTTGTAAAACAAAATAGAAAATTGTGTTAATAAAAAATTAATTGATAAAATCGGCAAAAATCACAGAGAAATATTATGAACATCCGAAAGAATAATGTTCTTTTTCCAAGTAGGACAAGGGTGTATACAATTAAAATTTTCTACCGTAATATTCTCTGCATGGCGAATCCACAAAGCGTATGACGGCAAATTCCTAAACCGCCAACATTCGGGATAAACTTTTGAATATTCGGGGATAAAAAGGCGCTTGTCAACAGTTTCCGGAATATCGGAATATTCAATGTTAATGTTTTTAAGCGTTACGCCGTCAACTCTTTTTGTGCAGCTGTGCTGCTTATATCCTGCTATTATCATCGGAAGCTCTGCGGCGGCGGCATTTACATTTTCAATTTTAATATTACTTATTCAGCTTTTGAAATTAAACTTATTTTATCCGCCGAACCGCCTTTTTCTGCTTTCTGCGCAAACTCGATTATATTAGCGCTTTTTAGCGCTTTCGCAAGTGACGGTTGAAGCTCTGTTCCTATTAGCAAGGCGAATAAATATCGGGCAGGTGCATCTGTTCATAGTGATATTGCTGATATTCACATTTGAAAGCGCAGTACCGTCGCACGTTTCAAGTGAGATACCCGACATACTGCCGGGATATAAATCCGTCATAAAAAGACGGCAGTTTGAAACGGTTATATTGCTTATATCATATGTAGTTTCCGTACCGACCTTTACGGCATTGGTACGGCTGATTATCTCGCAATCGGTAACGGAAATATTTTTCATCGCTTCCCTGTTGCCGAGCCATATTGCATTTTTAATAACTATACCGTCGTCGGCGGTGGAGATAAAACAGTGGCGAATATTGACATTGCTCGAGCCTGCAATATCGAATCCATCGGAGTTTGCAACATTACGGTTATTGTTGATAACCACATCCTCGACAGTGACATTATCGCAGTTTGATATTTTAAAAGTCCAATGAGGACTGTCTTCAAGTGTAAAGTTACTTGACTTTACATTCTCGCAATTTTCCAGCACAACTATTCCGCCGTATTTACTCGGGTGAGCAAAGCCAAGCTGCGTCCTGTAATCCCACCTCATTTCGATAACATTAATGTAATTTGCAGGGCTTGTCATATTGCTGTCGGTAACAGGTCGTCTGTCGAAGTAAGTGCCGTTACCTTTAATACTTCCGCCGCCTGTTAAGGTAATATCCTTTACATCTTTGGCTTGCAAAATTGCCTTGGTTTTTTTCATATCCGACGCTTGTTTTGTTAGAGCAAAGAGCAGAACCGTTGGAAATAAAAAGAGTTACGCCCGATTTAAGCTCGACGGCAGAGGTGACATAATCATCGCCGTCAACAAGCACCGTGCCTCGGCACTCGGACGCCTTTTCAACAGCGAGGTTAATATACTCTGCGTTATCAAAATTATTTATATCTGCGCCGAAATCTCTTATATCAAAAATATTATCATACCGTCACGGCTGTTTTTTTATATAATCATCAATCGGAAGGTATGACGAAAAGTCATATTCCCTAACTTCAAAATAAGCATCTCTGTCGGTTACCTTCAAGTCCTTGCCGAAGAGCAGGGTTTTGAACTTATCGGCGGCATTTCTTCTCTTTTTTTTGCCATAACGCACCTCACAAATCATGTACCATAAAAAGAATATAAAGTAAATACTGTTATTTATGTCCAAAACAGTGTATAATTGAATTGACGGAAAAAGATTTTCCGCCGAGACAAGTTGAAAGGACTGATTATATGATTAAAATTACCGCTCGTGGATTTGAATTGAAGCAGGGCGCAAAGAACGGAATTGAAAAGGAGCTTAAAAGGATTGAAAAAATGCTGCCCGAAACCGCATCCTTTGATGTTACCCTTGCGAAAATAAAGGACGGCTATAAATGCGACATAACCGTTGTTAATGTAGGTTCGTTTATAAGAGGAGAAGCCGAGGCTGACAGGATAGAGCCAGCGGTTGATATGACGGTTGACGACCTCAAAAGAAAGCTCAGGAAGCTAAAAACAAACATAGTTGAAAAGAAGAGGAAAGGCAGAATCGACGAGCTTGCCGACGCTTTTGCAGAGCTTGAGGAAGAGGTTTCGATGGAGGATTTTGAAAGGTTCGACGCTTCCTCCGCCGAGATTAAAAGGATTAAAAAAGTCACTCCGAATATGATGACCGACGACGAAGCGATCGTTCAAATGGAAATGCTCGGGCACAGCTTTTTTGTCTATCTCGGAGTTGAGGGCGATACAAGAATTATTTATGCAAGGAATAAGGGCTACGGTCTTTTGATTTGCGAATAAACAAATAGAATTTTATTAAAGACTGTCTCACGATGTGGGGCAGTCTTTTTTGCACAAATTAAGCTCAAAATAATATCGTTGAAACAAAGCGTATTTTATCGTATAATCAAATTGACGGTTATATGATTTTATTTACAAGCGAAGTGATAAGATGAACATAGCGATATGTGATGATGATAAATCATTCAGAGATTTACTGGAAAAGCATTTAAAAAATTATTATGACGAGAAAAGCGTTACATTAAATTTCTTTCAATTTTCAAGCGGTGAAGAATTGCTTGAATATAATATTCTTTTTGATTTGGTTTTTTTAGATGTTGAGATGGGCAAAATCAATGGTATTGATATAGGAATGGCATTGAAAAAGAAAAATCCGAACAACATAATATTTGTTATAACATCTTATAATAGTTATCTTGACGATGCGTTTAAAATTAATGCATTCCGTTTTTTGTCGAAACCGTTAAATGTTGTCAGATTGTATAAAGCACTTGATGATGCCGCCGACCTAATTAAAAATGATATTATTGTGTTTTATGATGTTGAATCTTCATCTGATGTCAGAATTTACAGCAAAGATATTATTTTTATTGAAATTGTGAAGAAAAAAACTAAGATTGTTACTGTAAAGGGTACTTATTATTCAAATGAAAAAATATCTGTATGGAAAAACAGATTAAATGGTATATCTTTTGTTTGTCCGCATTCAAGTTACATTACCAATTTAAATTATGCAATAAAGCATACAAGAACACAGCTTGTTTTAGCAAAAATGGATTCGGACAAAAACATTATTGAAAAATGTGAAATAAGCATTGCACCCAAAAAGCAAGCGGAGATAAAGAAAATGTTTTTCTATGTTATAGAGAGGAGATAGTATGTCAAGCATTATTTTTTTAATATTCACATACTTTGTGGATGCTTTAATCGTATATTATTATAATAAATAATTAAAGCAAAGAAAAACAATGCGTTTGTATTTTCCATAATAGTTGTTTTTTATGCATTGCTTTTTTTAATTTTCCTAACTTACACATTTTATTTTACAGGCTCTTAAATTGATAATTATATTCCCTTTTTGAACAATAAAATTTCATAACAGTTTTTTCTACACGCAGGAGGCTGTTAAGATAGTACACAGAATTAAGCATTTTGCGAGGAGTGCTGTACAAAATGGTACCTCCGGTAAGCAAAAGGCTTGAAACACCCAAAAGTCCCGAGAACCCGATGTTCTCGGGACTTTTAGCATAACTATTATAAGGCGAGGAGCTGTAAAAAAACAGCAAAGCAAAAATCGGGATTCACAGAAAAAGTGAGTCC
>JAJQGZ010000176.1 GCA_021200075.1 Clostridiales bacterium
CAATATCCATAATGATAACACAATATCGTCCGTAATATCAAGTCGTAATAGCAATTAATATTTACCCTTAAATCAAGCTGTGGAACGATTCACCGTAATATGCCTATACATAATCATAACTTTTTTAAACAAAAGACGGAATTTGCCTAAAAACCAGCCAAAACCGCAGATTTTGCCCATTGACTTTAGTAATGCGTGTTTGTATAATGAGGTCAAGAGGGGGGATGATTATGTCATTTCAGGATTTTAAAGACAATATTACAAGGTCACTGGTTGATAAAACAATAGACAGTGTTATAGGCTATGTAGGTAAGGAAAGGCAACAGGGTCTTTTGAAGCTTACCGATATGGCTCAAAAGCTTATGGGCGATAAATTTCAGGAATCCACTTTCGATTTCGCCAGGAAGCTTATTTCCGATCCTGATTCAAAATATATGAAATATGCTTATTCTATGATTGATGAGCTTGACTGCAATGTTGTTAAAACGCATATTCTGAATATCGGTTATCAGTCCGCCTTTTACGGCTATTCAAAAACCGTTGAATTTAAAAAGGAAAACGGTTTTAATATTCCGTGGATAATTTCAATTGACCCCACCTCCGCCTGCAATATGCACTGCAAGAGTTGCTGGTCTGCCGAATACGGGCACAAGGTGAGCCTCAGTTTTGATGAGCTTGACAGCGTAATAACTCAGGGCGAGGAGCTGGGGATTTACTTATATATGATGACCGGCGGAGAACCCCTTGTCAGGAAAGACGATATTGTAAAGCTTGCAGAAAAGCATGGCAAATGTATGTTTTACGCTTTTACAAATGGAAGCCTTGTGGACGATGCTCTTTGCGAGCAAATGCGTAAGCTCAGCAATATCTCGCTTGCTATCTCCATAGAGGGATTTGAGGAGCAAAACGATTTTCGCCGTGGAGAGGGGAGCTTCAAAAAAGCGGTCAACGCAATGCAGCTTCTTAAAAAATACGGTCTTCTTTGTGGTACATCCGTTTGCTATACCTCAAAGAATTATAAGACCGTAACAAGCGATGAGTTTTTTGATTTTCTTATAGAAAACGGTGTCAGATACAGCTGGTATTTCCACTATATGCCGGTAGGTATTAATGCTTCGACGGAGCTTTTGCTTACGCCCGAACAGAGAGAATATGTATATCACCGTATCAGAGAGGTAAGAGCAATGCAGGGTGGCAAGCCCATTTTTCCGATTGATTTCCAAAACGATGGAGACGCTACGGGTGGCTGCGTTGCCGGCGGAAAATATTACTGCCACATCAAGCCTAACGGAGATGTCGAGCCTTGTGTGTTTGTGCATTATTCAAACGCCAATGTCCGTGAAAAATCCCTGCTCGAATGTCTCAGCCAGCCGCTTTTCAGAGCATATCAGGAATCACAGCCGTTTAACGATAACCTTTTACAGCCTTGTCCGATGCTTGAAAATCCCGAGTGCCTACAAAGAATTGTCAAACAAACCGGCGCAAAAAGCACGGATTTGCAAAGCTCCGAAAATGTTGAAAATCTCTGCGCAAAATGCACCGAGTATGCAAAAAATTGGGCTCCTACCGCCGAAAGGCTCAAAAAAAAGAATCCGAATAACAGAAAATTAAAGAAAGCGTTTACAGCAGTACTGCAACGCTTCCTTTTTATATATTCGTTTGTCTTGCCGTTTTATTGAAAAAATTGCATTTTGTGGTATAATTACGGCTAAATATGAAAAGTGGTATTGTGAGTTCCTGCATTTTAAAGGATTATAAAATGACAAATTTAACAAAAGTCGCTATTAAAGAAGCGTACATTAAATTGCTTAACGAAAAACCGCTTGATAAAATAACCGTTCGTGATATTGCGGAAAAATGCAAAATTAACCGCAATACATTTTATTATCATTTTCACGATTTGCCGTCGCTTTTCGAGGAAGTCGCTCTCGATGAGATGAGACAAATTTCTGATTCATATTCAAAAAAAACACCACGCTTTATAGATGATGCCGACAGCTTTCCTGGTTATGTTGTAAAAAACAAAAATGCAATATCCAATATCCGCAATTCCTCAAACAGAAAGTTTTATGAAAATATTATTATGACGGTGTACGGAGAATTTACAAAAGATTTCATTGATAATTTTGACAACAGCGATATTCAAATAACATATAAAGGTAAAGATTTGATTGTCGATTTGCTCAACTGCGAAATTTTCGGTCAGGTCATAAAGTGGCTTAACAGCGATTTTGATTACGATATTATTGAATATTTACACGAGCTTTGCAATTTTTTCTACAAACTCGTAGACGCTCTCAAAAATAGCAGGATTTAGATATTTGCTATTACATCGGTAATTTGTTCTATTGCATAAAGCGGCAGATTAATAAGTCGTTCATCTTTTTTGAAATCTTTCATTGACGAGCGAACGGAAAAATCGGGAGAGAATTTTTCTCTATAGGATTTAAGACTTTTGGATTTTAGATTTATTTCCGATTTAACTTCAACGGGAACGATTTGCTCACCCGTATCTATGATAAAGTCAACCTCGCACGATCCTCGGTCATTAGTGTAATAGTAAATGCCGAGATCGTCAATTGTTTTGAGCTGTTGGCAAATATATTGTTCGGTTAAAGCCCCCTTGAATTCCAAAAATAGTTTATTTCCGTCAAGCAGGGTGTGTTCATGAAGTCCTGCCATACATCCAAGTAAGCCGACATCCACAACAAACAGTTTAAACGCTTTTAAATCCTCATATGCTTTAAGAGGAATACCGGCGGACTTAACACGGCTGACCTTGTGTACGAGTCCGCAGTCGGAAAGCCACATAATGGCAGTTTCATATTCCTTGGCACGAGCGCCCTCACGAACAAGTCCGTAAATAAATTTTTTGTTTTTCTTTGCAGCTGGGACGGAATACTGTTCCACAGCGTACGAATTTTCGGTACAATTTCATTAGGTGCGTGTTTCGAAAAGTCCTGTTCATATGCGGTAAGAATTCTTTTTTGAGTTTCTCTAACTTCATTAAAGTCTTTATTTTCTGCAAATATTTGTACAGCTTCAGGCATACCGCCTATAAAATAGTATTGTTTCAAAGCGTCAATGTAAGTTTGTTTAAATGTTGAAATCATTTTAAAATCCCGCTTTTTTTAACAGTTCGGCAAATTGTTCTTTGCCGTTTGCCGTTAAAAATTCGCTGAACGAAAGAGGGTACAACTTTAAGAAATCCACTTTCCCCACAGGAAACGATGTTCCCTCGTGCAAAGCAATTCCCAAAAGAGAACCTGCGCAAATAATATGATATTGTGGTGCGTTTTCGTAAAAATATTTTAGGGAAGTGAGCGCCCTCGGAACTTCTTGTACTTCATCAAAAATCAGCAATGTGCCGTCAGGGTTGATTTTGTGACTGGCATATAGTTCCATTCCGGTAATAATACGGTTTGCATCTAAGTCTGAGGCAAACAGTTCAGCCATTTGTGAGTTGGAGTCAAAATTGATATATACCGTATCAGTATAAGCTTGATTGCCGAATTCTTTCATCAGCCATGTTTTGCCTACCTGTCTTGCACCTTCGATAATCAGCGGTTTGCGGCGCTTGCTTTTTTCCATTTATATAGTTTTTCAATAGCAATTCGATACATATATACACCTTCTGTAATGTTATATTACGAATATAGTATAACACTCAAAAACAAAAATTACAACGAAAAAATGTTAATCATAACACTTTTTCCTACGAAAAAGTGTAGCAATCTGCACTTTTTACAACGAAATAATGCAAAGAAAAAAGACTGCCCTGTACAAATGAGCAGACTATTTTAATACCA
>JAJQGZ010000084.1 GCA_021200075.1 Clostridiales bacterium
CTTTAAAAAAGATTGTCAAGTATAAGCTGAGCCACCCTGTCGCTTGACTTACCATCAAGATGGTCGAAAAATTTATTTTTAAAAGCCTGTACCTTTTCGCTTTCAAAATCCTTTTGCTTGATACAATTAACAAGACTTTTTTGCGAAAAAACTATTTCGCCGGGAACAAAGCTTTCAAAATCATAATAAAAATCCCTGCTCGATATATAATCATAAAGGTCGTATGCGTAAAACACCATAGGTATATCGAGAAGCGAGGCCTCGAAAACAACGCTTGAATAATCAGTGACAAGCAAATCTGTTACAAAGAGCAAATCATTAAGCTCGTCCTCCTCTGACAAATCAATGATTACATCACTGTATTCCTCGGGGATTTCAAACCGCTCCTTGCAAAACGGATGGAGCCTTATGAGCATCGCATAATCGCCCTTGAGCTGCTCGTAAACATCTGTGGGGGAAAAAGCCTCCGTAGGATAAAATGCGCTCATCTGACCGTTGCCCCTGAAAGTCGGTGCAAACAGCATAATTTTTTTATTTTTAAGAGTCGGATATTTTTCGTAAAATCCTTTTCTGACCTTATCGGCATATTCACCGTTCATAAAAATATCCGTCCTCGGGACGCCGAAAGGCACAATATTTTCATCGCTCAAACCGAAGCCCTCGGCGTAGTGCTTTGCTACCTCCCGTGAGCTTACAACGGCATAATCGTACATTCTGTGGTTGGGTTCAATCTGCTTGGGCCCGCCTTTTTTGCCGAGACGGGTGAAACCGAAAGTTTTAAACGCACCGCAGGCGTGCCAAAGCTGAATAAGCGTAACGCCGTCCCTTTTATCGACAATATTCAGCAGTCTGAAATAATCGTCCACTATAACAACGCTTGACGAAGCGTAAAGCTTTAAAAATTTAACTATATACTTCGGCTTATTATGCCCTGCCGGGTCGGAAAAAAGCAGGAATTTGAAATCAATATCATCACGATTCTTGATTTTATCATAGACGAAAAGCGAGTTTCCGCTGAGCTCATCCCTCCTGCCTGACATAAAAGCAACCCTGTTGGGCACAATATCCTTTTTGGAAAGGAACTTATAGTACAGCTTGAATATCTCGATAAACGGCTTCCTGATATTGTCGATAAAAACGGATTTTTTAAAGCTAGTTTTTATAAATGATGAAAAGTTAATCTTTATCTGGACAAAGATATTTTTAAATAATCCGTCAATCTGCTTTGTCTTTCTCCTCGGCAAAATACCCAATCCTGCCAAAGCTCCGTCAATTACAAAATACGGCGACAATGCAATCGACAGCAATATCCTGAGTATAAAAAATACAAATCTCAATACAGGTACGATAATCCTGCTTTTTTGAGCAAAGCTCTTTTTGACATTCGTGTACTGCGATTTTGATATGATTATGCTCCTATTTTCACAATCGAAAGAAGCGGAGTATGTATTTTTCTCCCTGCTCTTATCGTTGACAGAATCATTTTCATCATCGGAAAATACCGTAACGCCGTCAAAGCATTCGTATTCGATATATTTTTCATCAATCGAAATATCGGGATTTTCGTTAAGCACATTTGTGGAAACCGTAAAGGCGACGGACTTATCTTCGTCCCTGCCGTAATAAAATTCAAAATGTACTTTGATATCCTCGTCGCTTTCAAAATTATAAAAAATATTATCAAGCAAAAATGTATATGCGCAGACTATTATGCAGGAATCGCTTTGCTTTTGCCTGAAATAATTTGTAACGAGAAAGGGCAACCGCCTTGTTTTTCCCGCACATTCAAATATTATCTTTGCTTTCGGCGATGTGACATCAACATCAAACGGGCAGCTTACCGCAGCGGAAATCTTCAACTTATTACGCTCGATATACATTTTATTGATTATCATTTTACAATCAAACATAAGCTAATTTAAAAGCTCCTTTGTAAAATTAACCACATTCACCGTGGCACGGCCGCCGAAAGCGCCCAAAAATCTGTTACAAAACGGTTTAACAAGCTCAAGCCTGTAATCCTCTTTATTAACGGCGTCAGCAAGCTCGTCAATGCCCATAACAATTCTGCCCGGGACAAACGACGCAAAATCGCAGTAAAAATCCCTGTCGCTGCTGTATTCGTTTAAATCAAAGGCGAAGAACAGCATAGGTATATTGATAATGGACGCTTCGAATATAACGCTTGAATAATCCGTTATCAAAAGGTCGGTAACAAGAAGCAAATCGTTAATATCGTACTTCATTGTAAAATCCGACACTCTGTTTTTATACTTATCGGGAACATACGGCCTTTCATCAACATACGGGTGCATTTTAACGGCGATTGACCATTCATCCCCGATCTGCGAAAGGAAACGCTCAACATCAAACTTCTCCGCCGGATAATAGCCTTTGCCCATACCGCCGCCACGGAATGTCGGCGCAAAGAGAATGATTTTTTTATCTTTAAACTGCGGATTTTCCTTGTAAAATTTTCGCTTGAAAATATCTCTTTGCCTTTCGTCTTTAAGTGCATCGCATCTCGGCGAGCCGAGCGGAATAACCTTTTCCATTGCAACGCCGAAGCCCTCGGCATAATAAGGCACAACATCCTCGCTGCTGACTATAACATAATCATACTGACGGTGATTCGGCGAGCTTTGGCGCAAATCGCTGTTCCTGCCGAGCCGTGAAAAGCCGAAAGTTTTAAACGCACCGCAGGCGTGCCAAAGCTGAACCAGCTTGACATCGTCTTTCTTTTTCAAGTAGGATATAAAATGATAATAGTCGTCAACAAAAACAACTCTTGATGTGGCGTAAAGCTTGAAAAATTTAAAAAGATTGGGCAAATTTTCCTTAACTCCGCCTTTTTTGCACAGCACCTTTATATCAATATCCGGCTCTTTCGTCATTTCATAAAACACCGCTTTGATATTCCCGGTAAGATTATCCGAGCGGTTCGTCATAAATGTCACTCTGTTCGGCTTTACATTGCGCTTTCTGTACGGTAAAAACAGCAACGACATAACAATTGAAAATATGGTTTTTTTCCTTTCCCTCGGAGTGCTTCTCAAAAAATGCGTAACAGCGGAAACTCTTTTTACCGGTATTACGGTTTCCTCCGGAGGAGAAAGTATGATATTATCCTCCCTGCCGTCGCTTAAAAGGAATTTGACGCTTACGCTGTCCATATTCTTTTTATAAAACAAAAACGAAAGATCAAAAACGCCGGTCGCCGTAGCAGTATTGCCGTCGCAGGATTTTAAATCCATCGGCAGAATACGATTGTCCTCAGCCGTGTAAAAGCAGGCGGATATCCTCGGATAATTGAGCTTATCCCTGCCTGTGACCCTGACCGTGATTTCTGTACAAAAGCCGGCTGTTTTTATATTCTCGATTTTAACTGTATAGCCGTCCATTGCATATCTCCGAAAATCTGTATAAAATTGATAACCCAAAAGACAGGTTTATTTAATATAATACCATATTATGCACGAGTTGTCTATAATATAATTTTTTCAATATAATTTTTTTCAATTTCAGAATAAATGATAAAACATATTTTGCCTAAATTCATTCCGCTTTGTTATATTTGTTACATATTATTGCGTGTTAAATAATTCTTACCGTTGATATTTTAGCGTAATTATGCTAAAAAATCAACAGGAGATGATAATATGAGTAATTCTATCAGACCTGTTTTGGATCTCAGGAACAATTTTGCCGAAATATCAAAAACCGTACACGAAACAAAACAGCCGGTATTTCTTACAAAAAGCGGCTTTGGCGATATGGTTGTTTTA
>JAJQGZ010000215.1 GCA_021200075.1 Clostridiales bacterium
CAGCCGGTCCTTTGACCAAAACTGTACCACCCCCACAAATAACGCCAGCGACTGGAGCGATATGGTTAAAGTAAAAAGCGACCACACTTTTATTTTGCAGCCTACAAAGCTTTTGGACTATCAAACGGTGAAGCCGTTAAAGAAAAATAATTTATACGATTTTGAAACCGAAATTGTCGGTATGCTGAAAGTAACGGCAAAAGGCAAAAGAGGCAACAAAATTAAAATTCGCTTCGGCGAGGAACTAAACGACGATTTAAGCGTGAGATATTCTCTTCGTGCAAACTGTGTTTATGAGGAAATATGGACTCTTGACAACGGCGTTTGTACATTTGAAAATTTTGAATACAAGGGCTTTCGTTTTGTTGAGATTATATCGGAAAACGCTGAAGTTTTGTCTGTTTTTGCAACTGCCTGCTATTACCCGTTTGATGATGAAATGCGCGTTTTTAAATCGAATGATAAAAATTTAGAAGCGATATTTAATTTATGTAAAAACACGATAAAGGTATCCTACCAAAATTCATATATCGACTGTCCGACAAGGGGAAAAGGGCAATATTTGGGCGACGCTCTTATTATCGCCAACAGTCAAATTCTTCTTACAAAGGACAGAACTCTGCTCAGAAAAGCGATAGACGATTTTGCAAAAAACAAGCAAAATTTGCCCCGGGTTAATGGCGGTTTCAGGCTGTTCGCTGATGCAGGAAATTGCGGATTATTCACTTCTTTTCGGCGAGCTTTTGACGCTCGATTACAAATATTCAAACGATAAATTATTTTTGTAAAAATATTATAAAACGGTCAAAAATGTTATCAAATATTTTCAAAAATATGAGGATGAAAGCGGACTTTTAAATCAGGTCGGCGAAAAATGGAATTTGGTTGACTGGCCCGAAAATTGCAGGGATAATTACGACTTCACTTTGACCCGTCCCGTTGTCGGCAAGGGTGTGCATAATGTAATAAATGCATATTATATCGGCGCAATTAAAACGCTTAATAAAATAGAAAATATACTTTCTGTTGAAAAAATGCTTGACTGTGAAAAAAGCAAAAGGAATATGTAAATGCATTTTTGAAAAACGGCTTATTTACGGACAGTAAAGAGAGCGGTCATTCGTCGCTTCACTCAAATGTGTTTGCACTCTATTTTGATTTGGTGCCACGGGAAAACAAGAGAAAGGTTATCAATTTTATTATATCAAAAGGTTTTTCCTGCGGAGTATACACGAGCTATTTTCTTCTAAAGGTGCTTTGTGAAAACGGATGTTTTGAAGAAGCGTACAGGCTTATTGTAAACGAGGGCGAAAACGGCTGGCTCAATATGATAAATCAGGGAGCAACAATCTGTTTTGAAGCCTGGGGAAAAGAGCAAAAATGGAATACATCGCTCCGTCACCGATTTGTCGGGAATATGGGATTTTAAATTAGGCAATGAAAATTATGAAAGCGGTATTTTATTTAAGGACAGCGACTCGATTGCTGCACCTGCATCGTATAATGACCAAAAGGACATACCCGAATACCGAAACCATTACGGCTGGGTGTATTATCACAGAACATTTTTTGTTTCAAAAGCCTTTTCAAACGAACGCATCGTTTTAAGATTCGACGCTGTAACGCGCAATGCACAAATCATTTTAAACGGTAAGAAAATCGCAAGCCACAAGGGCGGATTTTTACCCTTTGAGGTTGAGATTACGGACATAATTGATTTTGACTGCGAGCAGGATTTAATCGTTGCCGTCGATAACAAAATCAACCACTCAACTCTGCCTGTCGGCAACGAAAATACTACTCCTTTTTTCGGCTCAGACAATCCCGGAATACCGAGCGTTGAGCTTGGCAAGGCTTACAAAAAGAAAGGCAACGCTCCGAATTTTGACTTCTTTAATTTTGCCGGAATTAACAGACCGGTAAGGCTTTGTACAACGCCGAAAAAATATATTAAAGACATAGCGATTGTTACAAGCATTGAAAACAAAAAAGCGAAAATCAAATACAAAATTGATTTGGCGGTTCAAGACGATAATGTAAAAATAACAATCCTTGACAGGACAAAAACGAGGTTGCATTTTCAAACGGAATAATTACGATAGAAAATCCTAATTTATGGAACCCGTACCCGAAGCATCCGTATCTTTACACGGCAAAGGTTGAATACGAAAATGATATAATTATGAGCCGTTCGGAATCAGAACGGTCGAGGTTAAGGGCACGCAGTTTTTAATTAACGGCAAACCGTTTTATTTTAAAGGCGCAGGCAAGCACGAGGACAGCCTTTTTTCGGGAAGAGGACTTAACCTTTGTCTTGATGTAAAGGACATAAATTTAATGCACATAATCGGCGCAAATTCATTTCGTACAAGCCATTACCCTTACGCCGAGGGAATGTACCATCTCTGCGACAGAGAGGGAATAGTCGTTATTGACGAAACGTCTGCTGTCGAAATCGGCGGCGGTGAAAATCCATACAAAACCTTTAATATACATAATCACCATAAAGATGTTATCACGGACTTAATCAGCCGTGACAAAAATCATCCGTGTGTTGTTATGTGGAACCTCGGAAACGAGCCTGAAACGCAGAGATTCCCACAAGACGCTTACGATTATTGGCGTGAGCTATATGGACCTTGCTCACAGTCTTGACCCTCAAAACAGACCTGTTACATTTGTCTGTTGTCAGAATGATTACACAAAGGATATTGTTACACGAACAATGGATGTAGTTTGCATCAACAGATATTACGGATGGTACAACTTGTCGGGCGACTTAGAAGCCACCTGCTATGCTTTTAATATTGAGCTTGATTTTTGGCATGAGCAAAAACAAGCCTGTCCTGCTGACTGAATACGGTGCGGACGCAGTGGCAGATATTCATAGGAATGTGGCGCAGATGTTCAGCGAGGGATATCAGTGGGAATATTACGAAAAAATCAACGAAGTGCTTGATGAAAGGAATTTTGTTATAGGTGAGCATCCGTGGAATTTTGCCGACTTTGATACAATTGACGGCTGTATGCGTGTCAGCGGAAATAAAAAAGGCTTATTCTCTCGTGAGCGTAACCCTAAATCCGTAGTCAGATATTTTAAAAACAGATGGAACTCAATCCAGAATTTCTACTACAAATAGGAGTTGATAAAGGTGAGCGATATTAAAATTTACAAAAATAAAAAGCACCAAACCTTTGAAACATTTGGCGCATCGGGTGCATGGTGGGCTCAGGTTGTAGGTAAGCTCGATATTGCGGATGATATTGCAAAGCTTCTTTACAGCAAGAAAGACGGTATCGGACTTAATGTCTACAGATATAATCTCGGAGCAGGAACAATGAAAAACGGTGAATCACCATATTGGGTATGGGAGCGTGCTACCGAGAAAGTAAAAAACGATAAATATGCTGTTGAAATAATGCAAAAATGTGTTGATGCCGGAGCTGATGAAATAACAGTTTTTGTCAATTCACCACCGGTGGAGCTTACTGTCAACGGTAAGGGAAGACGCAAAAGACCGCTTGCTAAAAATATTAAGCCGTCAAATTATAAAGCCTTTGCCGATTATTGCCTTGATTCCTGTGAATATTTGCTTGATAAAGGTTTGCCGGTTAAATATCTTTCTCCGGTCAACGAGCCTGTCTGGATATGGAACGACGACAAGCAAGAGGGACGCCACTATATGCCTCGAGATGTTCAAAAGCTTTTTGGTTTTGATTATGCCACTGATAATTGAGCAGTCTTTTTCAAATGA
>JAJQGZ010000121.1 GCA_021200075.1 Clostridiales bacterium
TCAATCGCTATGGATTTTTTAGATGTTCAACTTCATTTTACAATCGGCCATTTAATATAGAATTATTTTAATATAGAATTGTTGCTTTTGCAAAATCAGTTGAGAGCGTCAACATACACATTGACCTTGGACACCTTTAAATCCGTCGCTTCCTCAACCGTATAGCGCACCTTGCTGACTATACTTTCAACTATTGCGCTGATGTTGACTCCGTAGGACACGGAAATATGCAAATCTATTATCAGCTTGTCGTTTATATTTTTAACCGCTACGCCCTGGTCGAGATAATCCTTTGAGCTTCTGCTCTTGATAGCGGACTTAATGCTTTGGCACGGATTGGAATTAACCATTCCCGTCACGCCGAAACAGCTTTGCGCCGCCCTGCCGACAAGGTTTGCAAAATAATTATTGGTTATTTCAATATAACCGTTTGGATTTTCAAACTTTATCATAATATCCTCCGTATAATGTGCAAGGGAATCTTAATATCAGTCAAAATTCCAGGTTTCTATATTTGAAAAGAAATTGCCGTAATACCCCTGCATATCGCCGTTCATCGCCTTAGTGTAGCAAATCATTCCCTTTTTATAAACAAGCGGAATAAAAGGCATTTCCTCATTAAATGCAAGTATGAACTTGCCGAGTTCCTCATCGCCCGCAAGATAATCAGAATACAGCTCGTCGCAAGTGAGAGAATCATTGTCGATACCGTACCTTACTCCTCCGTCGTCATCGTCAAAAAACGAATAAAGGCTCATATCGTTTGACAGCTTAACCTCGCCGATATAAATATCAAATTCGATATTTTTAATTCTTCTTTTATACTCGTCGCTTTCCTCAGTCTCGATCTCTACGGTGAAGCCGACTGCCTCGAGCTGTGATTTTATAAGCGTTGCGGCGGCAGTGCGGTTGTTATTTTTATTTACAAGTATCGTAATTTCAAACTCATCGTCCTCATATCCGCTTTGCGCAACCGCCTGCTTTGCGGAATTTGCATCCGCCGTATCGGAAAAAATATTTATATTCTGCGCAAGCGAGCTTGACGGATTAAACGGAGACGACGCTACGGTTGCATAACCTGAATAGGCGCTGTCCGCTATCACGCTCCTGTCAACGGCAAGGGAAATTGCACGGCGGATTTGTGCGTTTGCCGTGACGCCCGACATTGAATTAATACCGATAAATACAAGATTGTTCATATTGACAAGCTTCTTGGCACAGGACATTCTTTTTGACACCGAAGAGCTTAAATCGCGAAACGCATACGATATATTGCCAATATTCACCGCATTGTCGATTGAATCGGCTGACGCTACATTGACAAGATTCACCGTGGTTATATACGGGTCGAAGCCGTCGCTTTCAACGGCGGTAAGCACGGTTTTGCCGTCGTCCGTAGAAGAATATTTATATCTTCCGCTACCGACCGGGTAGCCGTCGTCGTCATCATATATACTCGCTATCGGGAATGTGAGTAAATTCACCGCATAGGGATTTTCGTGCGAAAGATAGAACGTGACCGTATTTCCGCTTGCGCTTGCCGAACTGATATATTCAAGCGAATTGCCGTATGTCGGAGAATCCTTGGCAGCGTTGAACGAATACACTACATCGTCGCTGTCAAGTGACGAGCCGTCCGAAAATTTTATCTGAGGGTCGATAGTAACGCTCAAGGTTTTGGAATCCGTAAACTTATATCCGATTGCGATATTTGTGACCGGCTCATAATTTTCGTCAAGGTCAAAAAGGGATTCAAAAACGAGATCCGAAAGAATTTGATTGTTTTGCGTCTTTGCTTCAAAAGGGTCGAGGCTGTCGCCCTGAGTGTAGCTAAGTTTAAAGCTTGTATCGTCAGTAGGCTTTGCCGTGGTTGTTTCGGCAGTCGTTTCCACCTGAGTATCATTGTTTTGCGTACAGGCGGTAAAGGATGACGCAAGCAAAATAAGTGCCAAAAAAAAAGCTATATATCTTTTTGCCATTGTTACCTCCTGATAAGCGTTGTGTTTACCGTTTTTGCAGTGGTGTTATCAATTTCAAAAAGACATCCCTCAAGCACGCAGGGGCCGTCCGGATTGGTGAATTTAACCGGAAGCTTAGTCCTCATCTTTTCAACGGCAATTTCGGGAGTTACGCCGAGTACGCTGTAATACGGGCCCGTCATTCCTATATCTGTAACATAGCCCGTGCCGCAGGGTAGGATTTGATTATCGTTTGTCTGCGTATGGGTATGAGTGCCGTACAAAGCGGAAATTTTGCCGTCAAGATAAAAAGCCATAGCTTTTTTCTCGGCAGTCGCTTCGGCGTGGAAATCAATTATAATCGCATTTACTCCCTGTGCCTTAACCTCGTCAACAACACAGTCTATAATATTAAACGGATTATCCGCTATGTCAAGATACACCGAGCCTTGCAGGTTAATCACCGCAAGCGTGAAGCTGCCCTTGTCGATAATTTCAAAGTATCTGCCGGGAGCCGACGGGTGATAATTTGCGGGTCTTATTATAGGATTGTTGCTTTCAAGATAATCATAAATTTCCCTACGCCTGAGAGAATGGTTGCCGAGGGTGATAACATCCGCACCGCTTGCAAAAATATGATCGGCGGATGACGGAAGTATGCCGTTGCCGACGGCTGAATTTTCACCGTTTACAATTACGGTGTCCGCCTGAAGCTCTCTTTTTAATTTTGGCAGTTCCTGCCTTAAATATTCGCATCCCTGCGAGGAGACTACATCCCCTATGGTCAGTATTTTCAAAATTACACCTGTTTCACCGAGCGCCGTCGGGGCATCGGCTGAATTTGTTTTGTTTTTGGTGTTTATACCGTAATCAATATTTATTATACAATAATCGGTATCCAAAAACAAGAAATTGACATAAAATTAATACTGTGTTAAAATTATTTTTGTGCGGTTATCATATCATATATTAAATTAATTGTAAACCACCGCATATTTTAAATACATCATTAAAAATATTCTGATTACGAAAGGAACCGACAATATGAAACTGTGCATTTTCGGTGCGGCAAGCAACGAGATAGACGGTAAATATATTTCAGCCGTGGAAAGCCTCGGCGAAAGCCTTGCAAAAAGAGGTCACGAGCTTGTGTTCGGCGCAGGACGAAACGGGCTTATGGGCGCCGCCGCAAGAGGATTTACAAAGCAAAACGGTAAAATCACGGGAGTTATCCCCGAATTTTTTAAGGAAGCGGGAATAGAAGCTATTTATGAAAAATGCGACGAGCTGATTTACACCGACAGTATGCGTGTCCGCAAAGCTGAAATGGAAGAAAGAGCGGACGCTTTCATCATTGTTCCGGGAGGTATCGGCACCTTTGAGGAGCTTTTTGAAGTGCTTACCCTCAAGCAGCTCGGCAGGCACGCCAAACCGATTGCGATATACAATATCGACGGATATTACAATGCGCTTGAAGCGCTTTTAAAGCACTCGATTGAGGAGGGCTTTGTAAGCGAAAACTGCAATTATCTGTACCGATATTTCACCGATGAGACGGAGCTTATAAATTATATTGAGGAAAACAAGCAATATGATTTCTCCGTAGACGAGCTGAAAAACGGATAGACTAAATGAGTGGAGTTTGCAGAGTAGAGTGTGGAACTTCGGTCTGATTGATTATAGTTTGGCAACAATAACACATATAAAAACGGATTGTTAAGAAAGTGTTTAAAACGCCAAAAAGTCCCGAGGACTCGATGTTCTCGGGACTTTTAGCATAACA
>JAJQGZ010000205.1 GCA_021200075.1 Clostridiales bacterium
GATATAAAGACCTTATTTTTAATATTAAAACTATGGGATTTAAACACACCGGGCTTTTCCCCGAACAGGCTGTCAACTGGGATTTCACAAGAAGTATTATAAAAAAATCCGGTCGTGAAGATGTTAAAGTTCTTAATCTCTTTGCCTATACGGGAGCTGCAACGGTTGCCTGCCTTAAAGAGGGAGCAAGCGTTGTTCATGTTGACGCTTCAAAAGGAATGGTGCAGTGGGCAAAAGAAAATGCTGAAGCCTCCGCTGCTTCCGACGGAGATGTACGATGGATTGTTGATGATTGTTTTAAATTTGTCAAGCGGGAGATAAGGCGGGGAAATAAATACGATATTATTATTCTTGATCCTCCGAGCTACGGCAGAGGGCCTAAGGGAGAAATTTGGCATTTGGAGGATAATATTTACGATTTTGTTTTTTCTGTGTCACAGCTTATTTCAGAAGAACCCTTAATGGTTCTTCTCAATTCATACACAACGGGGCTTTCCGCTTCCGTTATGAAGTACATTCTTGACGATATTATTACAAAGAAAAGGGGCGGAAAAACATCCGCAGATGAAATCGGTATTCCGCTTTCGTCAAACGGTATGATATTGCCGTGCGGTTCTTCCGCAATATGGATGCCCGATAATGAATTTAATTGAATTTCAAAATGTTGATTTTGCATATGAAACCGATGGGGATAACGACGAAAAAGTTATCGTTCCTGTTTTAAAAGACTTTAATTTAGCTGTTGAGAAAGGTTCTTTTACAGCCGTCCTCGGTCATAACGGTTCAGGCAAATCAACTGTTGCAAAGCTTACAAACGGTATTCTTTTTCCGCAAAAGGGAAAGGTATTTGTAGATAATAAGGAAGTTCGTGACGACGATACCGTATTTGATATAAGAAAAAAAGTCGGTATGGTTTTTCAAAACCCCGACAATCAAATTGTTTCTTCCATTGTTGAGGAAGATGTTGCATTCGGTGTTGAAAACCTCGGCGTTCCGAGCAACGAATGCCGTAAAAGAGTAGATGAGGCGTTAAAAACCGTCGGTATGTATGATTACAGACTTAAATCTCCGAGCAAGCTTTCCGGTGGACAGAAGCAAAGAGTTGCCATTGCCGGAATTATTGCAATGAAGCCGGAATGTATCATTCTTGACGAACCGACCGCTATGCTCGATCCGTCGGGCAGGCGTGAAGTTATAGATACTGTTAAAAAGTTAAACCGTAAAGAGGGCATAACAGTTATCCTCATTACTCATTATATGGACGAGGCAGTACAGGCTGACCGAGTTATTGTTATGGACAACGGTATTATCAAGCTTGACGGTACGGCAAGGGAAGTTTTTTCAAATGTCGATAAAATCAAATCATTCGGTCTTGATGTACCTCAGTCAACCGAGCTTATATATCGTATGAATCTGCAAAGTGAAAAAACTATTCTAAATGCAGATGAATGTGTGGAATTTTTAAAACAAAGGATTAATAAGCACTGATAGATAAGTGAATTTTCAGGCATATTTAAGGAGCAAAACTAATGGCATATCTCGTCTGTGAAAATTTAAAATATCTGTACAGCGTCGGCACGCCTTTTGAAACAGCCGCACTTGAAGATGTATGTGTTGCGGCGGATAAAGGAGAGCTTATAGGAATAATCGGTCATACAGGTTCCGGCAAATCCACGCTTATTCAGCATATGAACGGTCTTTTACAGCCTCACGGCGGTAAAGTTTTTCTTGACGATAAGGACATTTGGTCAAAGGAAAATAAAAAGAATATACGAAGCGTACGCTTTGCGGTAGGTCTTTGTTTTCAATACCCGGAATATCAGATATTTGAGGAAAGCGTGTTTAAAGAAATTGCTTTCGGTCCTAAGCAAATGGGTCTTGACAGTGATGAAATAGACAGACGAATAAAATGCAGTATGGAATTTGTAGGTCTTGATTTTTCAATATCAGACAAATCTCCGTTTGATCTTTCCGGCGGACAAAAAAGGCGTGTGGCAATCGCTTCCGTCACCGCAATGGAGCCGGAAATACTGATACTCGACGAACCGTGTGCAGGACTTGACCCGAGAGGTCGTGACGCTATACTTGATTTAATTAAAAACTATCAACAGCAAATGGGCAATACGGTTATTTTAGTTTCACATTCTATGGAGGATGTTGCAAAGCTTTGCAGCCGTGTTATTGTTATGAATAAAGGCAAAATAGCGATGCAGGGCAGTGTTGACAGTGTTTATTCAAGAGGCGATGAACTGAGAGATATGGGGCTTAATGTACCTGAAATAACGGATATTTTTCTTAAGCTGAAATCAAGCGGTATCGACTGCCGCACCGATATTTACACCGTTGAACAGGGTATTGATGAATTAAAAAGACTTTTCGGGGAGGGAAATTAAATGATAAGTGATATTACTATCGGTCAGTATTTCCCGGGAAACTCATTTGTTCACAAAATGGATCCCCGTATGAAAATTATAGTTATGGTTATGCTGATTGTTTCTATTTTCATCTGTAAAAGTCTTTTCGCACTTTTAGCCGTTACCGTTGCTGCATTTTTACTCGTTTTTATCTCTCAAATTCCGATTAAAACCGTACTTAAAAGCATTAAACCGCTTGCAATAATAATTATTATTACTTCTCTTTTAAATCTTTTTTACGGCGACGGAGAAGCACTTGTACAAATAGGAAAATTAAAGATAACCGAAGACGGTATTATGACCGCTTTGTTTATGGCGGTCAGGATAATAATACTTGTTGTTATAAGCTCGCTTCTTACCTACACAACCTCACCGACCGAGCTTACCGACGGTCTTGAAAGGCTTATGAAGCCGCTGAAAATCTTTAAAATAGATGTTCATTCAATTTCAATGACAATGACTATTGCGCTTCGATTTATTCCTACTCTTATCGAAGAAATTGATAAAATAATGTCCGCTCAAAAATCAAGAGGTGCCGATATGGAATCGGGCGGTCTTGTCCACAGAGCAAAAGCCCTTATTCCTGTTCTTATTCCGCTTTTTGTATCCGCATTCAGGCGAGCAAACGAGCTTGCATACGCAATGGAATGCAGATGCTACGGAGGGGGAGAGGGAAGAACTAAAATGAAGGTTATGAAGTTTTCATTTCGTGACTATATTTCTCTTGTAACTGTAATAATTTTTATTGCTCTTATAATACTTCTTAACCATTTCTTTACAAATGTTATATGAAAAAGCTTGTAATTACAATCCGTTATGACGGAACAAATTATCACGGTTGGCAGGTTCAGGATAATGTAATAACCGTACAGCAAACATTTCAGGATGCTGTTGAAAAGGTTTTTCAATCTCGTCTTGATGTTGTCGGTTGCAGCAGAACCGATGCCGGTGTTCACGCCAATATGTATGTCCTTTCTCTCGATACCGATATGGATATTGATTGTAAGGGAGTTATCGCAGCACTCAACACAAAACTACCAAAAGATATAGCCGTAATTGACTGCAAGGTAGGAGAAAATGATTTTCACCCGAGATATTCCTGCGTATCAAAAGAATATATCTATAAACTTTATAACGGAAAAATCAGAGACCCCTTTCTTGCCAATTACTCATATTTCTACAAATACCCCATTGATGCCGATTATCTTAACGAACAGGCGCAGGCTTTTGTCGGAACATATGATTACTCAGGATTTTGCTCGGTAAAAAGTAAGGTAATGAATACCGTAAGAACCGTTAAATCCTTTTCCGTGGCAAGAGACGGCGATATGGTTATTTTTAAGGTTGAAGCCGATGGCTTTCTCTATAATATGGTAAGAATAATGGTTGAAACTCTTCTCTTTGTTTCCGAGGGAAAAATTAAAAAAGATACTCTCAAAGATATAATCCTTTCAAAGGACAGAAAAAAAGCAGGAAAAACCGCTCCGCCGCAGGGTCTGTATCTTAATAAAGTTAATTATCAGTCTTAATTTAAATATATTTAATACAAAGGAAGTGACAATAATGGCGTCTGATGAGCGTGAACTTATTAGGAAAAAAAAGCGTGCCAAAAAAAACAAAAAAAATAAAATAATAATATGGAGCATTATCGGCGTCATTATTCTTATTCTTGCAGTAATGAAAATTTGGGAGATTGATATTAACACGGCTAAAGAGCATTTTACCGATGAAAACGGAAATTTCACAATTACCCAAGGTATTACTGACGATAATTTTCCATACAGTCTCGATTCATCCCGTGATGTTACTCTTGTCAATGTCAACAAAAAAATCGGTATTTTAACGCCCGTAAGCTTTACGGTTCTTGACAGCGGAGACGGCGAAACCGAGTATTCGTTTGACCACGGATATTCAAATCCTATTATGAGAAATTCAGGGATATATACTTTAATATACGACCAGGGTACAACTTCAATGCGTCTCGATACCACAAGTGATAATGTATACGAGACGGATACCGAAAACGATATTTTCTGTGCTGACGTCGCCAAGAACGGTAGTGTTGTTTATGCCGCAACATCAAGTGAAAAAAAATGCGATATCAAAGTATATTCAAGATCTCTTGAAGAAAAACATTCTTACAGCACATCAAGCGGTTATCCGGTTGCTGTAGCAATAAGCGACTCTGCCGATAATATAGCATTTGTAACAGCTAACAGTGAAAACACGCAGCTTAAATATACGATATATACAATGAGTGTTGGTTCAAATGAAATTACCGCTGAAGCTGAGCTTCCGCAGGGCAATGTTATACGAATTGAATATTCGTCAAATAATATTTATATTATCGGTGATGATTACCTTTGTGTAATGACTAATCAAAAAAAGCTTACCGAGATTTATTCCCAAGGCGAGATAAATACCGTTTCATATACATTCACTCCGTCGAATGAGCTTGTTATTGTTTATAACAGCTATGATAATTCTACCGACAATGTCCTTGCAAGAATTAAATCAAACGGTAAAATTAAATCTTCATGTGATGTTTCGGGAACCGTTAAATCTGTTTCCGCTTCTTCCAATGCAGTCAGCGTTTTAAAAAACGGTAAAATTATTACCTATAAACTTTCAAATTTAAAGAAAACTCAAAGCGTTGCTGTTTCAGATTCGGCAAAATCAATATGCCGTATGGGTTCAAATGTTTATATACACCGTCAGTCTCTTCTTGAAAGAGGTAATAGTGAATGAATTATATCGACCTTGCTATAGTAATATTTGCTGTTATTTGTATATATTTCGGAGTTAAAAGAGGTTTTATCCTGTCGCTAATCGGAATGCTCAGAGCAACATTCGGTATACCGCTTTCGTTTTATATAGGAGAAACTTATTCATCAGTTGTATACAATAATTATGTGAGACAAAGTATTTTGGAATCTGTTGAAGAAAAGCTTAATGAATCGGGAGCTTTTGAAAATATTTCAAACGCTGTTTCGCAGCTTACCGACACTTTTCCGTTTCTTTTCAGCGAAGAATCTTCCATAGCTTCACTCGGTAATTTGAAAAGTGAAAATATTGCTGTTTACATTGCCGATGAACTAATTGCACCTACTGCTCTTGAAATTGTTAAAATAATTTTACTTTTACTGTTTCTATTGCTTTTTTACCTTATAACAGGTATAATAATCCGGATGATTAAAAAACTCAGGCAAAGACGGCAATTGCCTTTACACAGGACGAACAGCTTTTTAGGTGGGGTATTTGCTCTGCTTAAATGTGTTGTAATTGTTTTCGCATTCGCTGCAATAGCTGATACTGTTCTTTCTTTCGGCTATGAAAACAATACTTTTATATCTCAGCTTAAAACAAGTAAGATTATAGAACTTATTAATGATTTTAATCCGCTTATTGATTAATCAATCTGTTGATTTATAACTAATTATACACTTTAGTCGGTTGTAATAAAGCATATAAAAATATTTAAAGAATTTTGTACAGCCGAATGGTATGGAATGTTATGAGCAAATTTAAAGAAAATGTTAAGGATTTGTTTGAAAATTGGAATACAATACCTAACTGGATGTGCTTTTTAAGAATTGCACTTATCCCCGTATTCACCGTATTGTTCGTCAAAGAGATGTACATACCCGCTTTCATTACAATGATAGTTGCGGCTTTAACAGATGTATTTGACGGTAAAATAGCAAGAAAATTCAATATGATTTCCAATCTCGGCAAGATTCTTGACCCCATTGCCGATAAGCTTTCCCAAATTGCAATAGTTATTATACTGCTTGTTAAATTTTGGGACGGGCCGCTTAAGTATATACTGTTTTTGTTTATATTAAAAGAGCTTTTGATGGTGTGCGGCGGTGCCATACTCTTGTCAAAGGGTATGCGCCCTGTAGCTGCCGAGGTATGGGGAAAACTTGCTACCGTTGTATTTTATGTGCTTATGATAACAATAATTGCAATAGGGCCTAACGGTGCATTGCTCAGTATTGATTTCTTCAAAAGCTTTGAACTCAGCAATACAGTAATTACTGTTATGGTTACAATTTCCGCAATACTTGCGTTTGTTTCTCTCTTTGGTTATGCTCCGGTATTTATAAGGCAAATCAAAGAGAATAAAAACAATAATGATAAGTAAACGGATTATATACAGAATTATACCGTCACGAGGTGATATCAATGGATGAAAAGGATAATTTAAAAAATAGAAGAATGTGCTCACGATGCGGTAAAAAACTGGCTGTCGTTTTTATCCAAAAAACTGAAAATAACAAGGTTACTCCGCAAGGCTTTTGTTTCAAATGTGCAAGGGAACTTAATGTCGGTTCGATCAATAATATGATAGAAAAATTCGGCATACCTGATGAAGCATTTGATATGGTTGAGGAGGAAATGACCGAATTTTTTGAAAATGCTCAGAATATGGATCCCGAAGCATTAGAAGATTTACAAAACAATATGAGAGCCACTATCAGTGAAACTTTCGGCGATGATTTCGGAGATAAGATGAATGAGCTTTTTGATTCCGAAGATCCTCTCGATCCTCAGACCATTTCTCTTTCAAAACTTTTCGGTGACAGTGAAATGATGGTTCCATTTACAGATTCGTCAAACAAAAAAACGGATTCCTCATCAGACAAAAAGCAGCAACGCTCCAAACGCTCTAAAAAAAACGGTAAAGACGAAAGAAAATTTTTAAATAATTACTGTACCCATATCACTCAAAGAGCAAGAGAGGGCAAAATAGATAATATAATCGGCAGGGATAGCGAAATTGCCAGAACAATTCAAATTCTTTGCAGAAGAACAAAAAATAACCCTTGTCTTATCGGAGAACCCGGTGTTGGTAAAACCGCCATTGCAGAGGGTCTTGCAATTAAAATTGCAAAAGGTGAGGTACCGGCTCGCATTGCCGATAAGGAAATTTATCTTCTTGATCTCACTGCGCTTGTTGCCGGAACTCAGTTCAGAGGTCAGTTTGAAAGCAGGATAAAAGGACTTGTTGACGAGGTAAGGCACGAGGGTAATATTATTCTCTTTATCGATGAGGTTCATAATCTTGTCGGAACAGGTGATTCCGAGGGTACAATGAACGCCGCTAATATTTTAAAACCGGCTCTTTCAAGAGGAGAAATTCAGGTTATAGGCGCCACTACATTTAACGAGTACAGGAAGTATATTGAAAAGGACACCGCTCTTGAACGCAGATTTCAACCGATTAAGATTGAAGAACCTTCGATTGACGACGCATATAAAATGCTCTTGGGTATAAAAGAATATTATGAGGATTACCATAAGGTGCAGATTTCCGATTCACTTGTTTACAAAGCAGTCACTATGTCGGAAAGATATGTTACCGACAGATACCTGCCCGACAAGGCGATAGACCTCTTGGACGAAAGCTGTACCGGCGCTAATCTGAGAAATCCTGCTATTAGCCGTTATCAAATAAAACTGGACAGAAAGCAGCTTTTGCTTGAAAATATTGAGCAGTTATCTTCTCCGGAAGAAAATGATACTATTGATTACGAGCTCATAACAAAGCTCAGAAGCGAAGTTATGCAGATTGATAACGAACTTGTTGAGCTTAAAGAAAAAGCGCAGGATAACCGCGTTTTAGAGGCTGATTTGGCAAAGGTTATTTCTCTTTGGACTGGAATACCTGCAACCAAAATTGAGCAAAACGATATTAAAAAGCTTGCTTCGCTTGAAGATGAGCTTCGTGCTAATATAATCGGTCAGGATGAAGCAATACAAAAGGTTGCAAATGCAATCAGACGGGGCAGAGTACAGATAAGCCCTAAAAAAAGACCACAGTCATTTATATTTGTCGGCCCTACAGGCGTAGGAAAAACCGAGCTTGTTAAACGCCTTGCAGTCTCTTTGTTTGATATGCCCGACAGCCTTATAAGACTTGATATGTCTGAGTTTATGGAAAAATTCAGTGTATCGAGAATTATCGGTTCGCCTCCGGGATATGTTGGGTATGATGATGCAGGTCAGCTTACCGAAAAAGTCAGAAGAAAGCCTTACAGCGTTATTCTCTTTGACGAGATTGAAAAAGCTCATAAGGATGTTTTGAACATACTACTTCAAATCCTTGACGAGGGAAGAATAACGGATGCTCAGGGCAGAACGGTTAATTTTGAAAATACCGTTATAATTATGACATCCAACGCCGGCTCTACCGATTCCGCTTCACTCGGCTTTAACAAGTCTGATAACGATATTAATAAAGAAGTTACTATGAAAGCTCTTGAAAGATTTCTCCGTCCGGAATTTCTCGGCAGGGTAGACGAGATTGTAATTTTCAATTCGCTCATTTACGATAACTTTGAAGCTATTGCGAAGTTAATGCTCAACGAACTTGCAGAAAGTTTGCAGGATAAATCCATTGAGCTTGTATATGATGAGTCGGTTCCCGTATTCCTTGCAAAAGAATCCTACGGCTCAAAGAAAAATGCAAGAGGACTTTGTGATAATGTCCGTCGCCTTGTTGAAGAAAAGCTTGCTAACGCAATAGTCTTTAATCAAGATAAGGAAATAAAGCGTTTTACTCTGACCACAAGTGAAAAAATTGAAATAAAAATCAATTAAATTCAAAAAAAAAGACTTGACACTATGGCATTCATTGGTTATAATAAATTCCGTTCGGTGAGAGGGATTTGTTTTGACCGATGAATGTTCTGTTAAGTTTCTCTCAGATATAAATTAATATTTATTGATGCGTTGGTAACGGCACAGCCAATTTAACACACACATTCAGCATAGCTGTTTCACGGTAGCTGATATTTAATTATGCGGGTGTAGTTTAATGGTAGAATCTCAGCCTTCCAAGCTGGTCGTGTGGGTTCGATTCCCATCACCCGCTCCATTTTTGCGCTGATAGCTCAGCTGGATAGAGCAACTGCCTTCTAAGCAGTAGGTCGGGGGTTCAAGTCCCTCTCAGCGCGCCAAAAGCGGTTTATTTACTCTCACTTCGGCACAGAACAGTAATAAATATATATGGTGGGATTAGTTCAGTTGGTTAGAGCGCCAGTTTGTGGCACTGGAGGTCATCGGTTCGAATCCGATATCCCACCCCATTTTTATTTATCTCTTATATTGGGGTGTAGCCAAGCGGTAAGGCAACGGACTTTGACTCCGTCATGCGTGGGTTCAAATCCCGCCGCCCCAGCCATTCGCCCTGATTACAGGGTATACGATCCATTAGCTCAGATGGCAGAGCACTTGACTTTTAATCAAGGTGTCCGGGGTTCGATTCCCCGATGGATCACCAGTTAAAAAGTCCTTATTGCCTCGTTCGGGCGGTAGGGACTTTTGTTTTAATAATCCTATTATAATGTATGAAAAAGGAGACTGAAATGAATTATAGGGATGAACCGCTTGAAATTAAAGAAATTTTTGAAAATGACGAATTTGTAGCGTTTAAGGTTAAATACGATTGGTTCGGTGATGTTATGATTCAAACCAATGTCGGCATAAAAAACGAAGTCGGCGATATTATCCGCAGCGAAACCGTAAAAAGCGAGGTGGAACCCTGCGCCCGTCCTCTCCTGTATATTTTTTATAAACGGTAATTTACCTATTTTAAGCGCTCTTTATTATTAGAGCACTTTTTTGTGCTGTTGAATTTACTTTAATTGTATGCTAAAATTAAAATAATCGGGGGTATTGTTATGGAAAACACAATAAGAAAAAAAACAGAACGATGAAAATAATGGCAATGATACTTAGCATGATAATGTTTGTAGTTTCATCATCGGTAAGTACAATACCAGCATATGCAAGCATGGCAAAGACATCTATTAAGAGTGTTACGGCTACATCCGGCGGTTTCAAATTGACTTGGAAGAAAACATCTGGTGTAACTGGGTATCAGATACAGTACTCAACATCTAAATCAATGAAAAGTGCTAAAACATCTAAAAT
Organism: Clostridiales bacterium; assembly: GCA_021200075.1. Taxonomy (GTDB): domain Bacteria; phylum Bacillota; class Clostridia; order Oscillospirales; family Acutalibacteraceae; genus Eubacterium_R. The sequence continues at coordinate 10,356 of JAJQGZ010000205.1, forward strand.
AACAAAAGCTTCAAGCGCAATGTCTATTGTTGAGTGTAAGTCAATTCCAAGCGGCTTTTATATTTCGTGGAAATCAATAGATTCATATGATAAGAAAATAACATGCATTATTCAGTGGAGCAAAAATAAGAATTTTTCAAGTGATGTATATACTAAAACGATTACTTCTCCGCTTGATGAAAAAATCACGAGTACAGCCGTTTACGATACAAGTGATTCCATGTCTTCCGGTAAATATTATGTAAGAATTAAAGCAAAAAGTAGTAGTGGAACAGCATATACTTGGAGTTCATTAAAAACGGTTACTGTTACAATATATGGTTCATATTAATGTTATAAATATGGTCTTTTAAGAAAGTCAAAACAGCGATGGCTGGGGCGGCGGGATTTGAACTTTCAGTAGAAAGGATAACTTTTGTGTGATTAATAATTACAAAAGAAAGAGGTGCTTTTATGGAAAACACAATTAAAAAATAGAATGATGAAAATAATGGCAATGGTACTTAGCATGATAATGTTTATAGTTTCATCATCGGTATGTATGATACCTGCATATGCCGCAAGTGTAAAAAATCTTGTAACAATATCATCGGTAAAGCAAAACAGTTATAACAACATAAAAGTTAAAGTAAAATCTACAGCAAATTCATATAAAGATACTGCCAGTGCAATACTTTATGGATATGAATTTCAGTATTCTACCAATAAAGATTTCAAAAAAGGCGTTAATAGTAAACTTGTAACTAATGTTTTTTATAAAATCTTGACGGTTTCACTTGGTAATATTGCCCAATCTGACGATTATGCAACATTAGTTTCTAATGTTAGTTCAAAATACTATATAATAGTTCGTACAGTTTATATAAATTCAAAGAACAACTATAATTACAAGTATTCAAGTTGGAGTGCTATAAAATCTATAAAAATATCTTATGAAGGGATAGATGATGGTGCATATAGTGCTGCACTTCAAGCAAAGACTATAATAGCAACCCTCAATATCACTGATAACATGACCGATTTAGAAAAAATTACAAGAGTTCAGAATTGGATTAATCATAATTGGTACTATTATAAGGAATCGGCAACATATACTGCTCATGGTTGGAATGCTGTAAAAATAGATGGTTATTGGTATCAATATGATAGTATTGCATACAAAGGTTACGATTATAATTCTACGAATAAAGATGATCTTGATTACAAAGGATTTATTACAGTTGATAAGAGTGCTAATATGGTATCATCAAGTTTAAAAGTATGGAAAGCTTGTTATCCAAAAGCTGATAGTACAGTGAAAGTCGAAACAAGAGAAAAAATGGGTGATTATATTATTCAACTACTTAAAGGCGAAATTTAATCGTTAAATAACATGTAAATCTTTTGATAAAGGCTATTACTTCAAACGGTAATAGTCTTTTATTTTATGCTTTTTGATTATATAAATAAATTAGTTTTAAAAAATACTAAACCAAAAATTTTATTATATAAGGAGTGATTAACAATTGATTAAAACTAATAAAATTAAAACAACAAGTAAGAGAGTACTTTTGCTATTCTTAGCGTATTAATTGCTTTTAGTTGCTTCGCAGGAACAGGACTTGAAATTTAAGCTTAAAACAAATTTTCGGCAACATACTTGATACTTTTGTAATAATGATATATAATTATTACATATAATTATCGGTGGTATTATGAAAAAAGCGATAATTATAATGTTGGTATTTATATTTACTTTTATAAACTGTTTATCGGCTCAGTTTTTGTTAAAAAAATCCATAAGCGTCAGCAATTCTCCGAGCTCGGCGATAATTAATCTTGTTATAGACGCAGGGCACGGCGGTATTGACGCAGGGACTGTCGGTGTTGATTCTTCAAAGGAAAAACAATCAACCTCGCAATTGCAAAAAAGCTGTATGATTTTGCTATGGTGAGCGGTATAAATTCATATATGACTCGTACAGGAGATTATCTCGTTTATTCAAACGGAGATGACACAAACCGTTCCGATTTATATAATCGTATGGATTACATAAACAGTATAGACAACAGCGTTCTCATATCCATCCATCAAAATCATTTTGACGACGCAAGCGAGTGGGGGGATGCAGGTATGGTACTCTCCTAATGACAACGAAAGTTCGCTTCTTGCCGACAGTATTTTGAACATTACCAAATTAAATTTGCAGCCTGATAATGAAAGACTTAACAAACCGTCTGATGACAGCTATTATTTACTTTACAAAGTGCAGGTGTCGTCTGTTATGGTTGAATGCGGTTTTATGAGTAATGCGCAGGAAAATGAAAAATTACAGGACGATGAGTATCAAAAAGAGCTTGCATATTCAATAATGCTCGGTCTTGACGAATATGTTGCACAGCTTTAGTTAAGGAGACAAAATGGCAAAAATAAAATCATTATATGCTTGCAGTGAATGCGGATATGAATCGCCCAAATGGTTCGGCAGATGTCCGGGGTGCGGAGAGTGGAATACTTTGAATGAGGAACTGCCGCAAACTCCTGCTTTATCTTCGGTAAAAAGCAGTTTAAATTCTGTTAATCAGGTTATGGCTCTGAATGATATAACTCAGGATTCTGAAAAAAGAATATCGACCGGCGTTAAAGAATTTGACAGAGTTCTCGGCGGAGGTATTGTGGAGGGAAGTCTTGTATTACTAAGCGGTGACCCCGGCATAGGCAAATCGACAATGCTTTTGCAGGTGTGTGCAAATCTCGGTAAGCAAAAAAAAGTTTTATATGTAAGCGGTGAAGAATCCGCCGCTCAGATAAAAATGTGTGCTTCCCGTCTCGGCGTCAGCAGTGATAATTTATTTATTCTTCCGCAAACCGATGTAGGCATAATTGTTGAAATGATAAAAAGCGAGAAGCCCGGGATTGTAATAATAGATTCTATTCAAACTATGGTTTATGATGAAATATCATCATCTGCCGGTTCTGTAACACAAGTTAGGGAATGTACCAATATTTTTATGCATTTGGCAAAAGGGTTCGGTATTCCGATATTTGTAGTTGGTCATGTTAATAAAGACGGCGCAATAGCAGGGCCGAAGGTACTGGAGCATATTGTTGATACCGTTCTTTATTTTGAGGGCGAAAGGAATTATTCCTACAGGATTTTGCGAAGTGCTAAAAACAGATTCGGCTCAATAAATGAGATAGGAGTTTTTGAAATGACAGGGGAGGGGCTTAAGGAAGTTCTCAACCCGTCTTTAATGATGATTTCCGGCAGACCTAAGAATACTTCGGGAACCTGCGTTGCTTGCGTTATGGAGGGCTCTCGACCGATTTTGGCGGAGGTTCAGGGTCTTGTATGCGCAACAGGTTTCGGAACTCCGAGAAGAATGAGCACGGGCTTTGATTATAACCGAATGAGTATGCTTCTTGCTGTGCTTGAAAAGCGTGCAGGGTATTTCTTTACAAATATGGACGCTTACATAAATGTTGTCGGAGGTTTGAGGCTCGATGAACCGGCAGCTGATTTAACAGTTGCTCTTGCGCTTGTCTCCTCGCTTAAAGACAAATCGGTAGGGGATAAAGTATTGGCTTTCGGCGAAGTCGGATTGGCAGGGGAAATACGAGCTGTCAATAACTGCGAACAAAGGGTAAGCGAAGCATATCGACTTGGCTTTGAGCGGTGCATAATTCCTTTTCACAATTATAAATCGTTGCCTAAAAACTTAAAAGTAAATCTCGATATTGTTCCGGTCAGAACAATAAGAGAAGCATTTTCCGCACTTGTTGAAGAATAATTTTATAACAAAAACAGCCGAACACAATTTTGTGCTTTCGGCTGTTTAAATATATCATATTTGCTAAAATTTTATTTTTTACTCGGATCATATTCCCAAACAGAATATCTTTGAGCGCACGGTACTAAGTAGATGAATCCAAATTTTTTAAAAACTTTTTCTCTTCTTATCATCGTCCAACCCGGTCTGTCGTTTAAATAATCACCGCTTTGTTGGTCAACCCAATAGTAAAAATTCAGCTTGTGATCCATTTCACTTTCTAATTTTGAAATAAAATTGTGAAACATATCAGGCAAAAACGGTCTGCCTAAAAACATAACGGTAATATCTTTATAGTTATATTCCATAGCGTCGCCGGAAATTATTTCAATTTGATTATATATTTTAGACCAAATTTTTGCAATATTCGCTACATCATCGTTTAATTCTATTCCGATGATTTTACCTGGGAAGTGCGAACGAATCATATATGCTAAAACTCTGCCTTTTCCGCAGCCGACATCAATAAATACATCGTCGCTTGAAAAATCTGAACCCTTAAAAATATCTTTTAAAATCCAATAACGAGTAGATTCACTTCCTGTCGCACCGTGGCTTTCTCTGTATTTAGAGGGGACGTATTTGTATAACGGCGTACGGCAAATAATTATATCACATATTGTATCATATAAAGTAATCGGATATAAAGCATAGGTTATCAATTTTTGTTTTAACTTCTTTTTATTATTCATACAAATTTCTCACAAATATTTAATGATTTTTTATTTAAGTATAGCATAACAGAAAAAAATATTCAATAAAAACGGCAAAACAAAATGGCATTAATAAATCGACTAATCTTAAACTTTATCGAAAATTTGCATCTTGACAGTTGACAGGGAATTAAGAAAATGATACAATTGCACAAAAGTAATATTTTGTGCAATTTAGGGGAGCTAAAATTGCATTTTTGGTATTTTTATTACAATTTTAGAATTATTGCTTATATAAGTTTATTAAATAACATTCAAATTTTTTAATTAATTATTGAGGTAAATATTATGCGTAAAGAAGACTTTCCTGCACTGCCGAATTTGGTTCAGAAGTATCTTATTTATATTGAAGCTGTTAAGGGTCACAGCGAATTATCCGTGCTTGAATACGCTTCCGACCTGCGTACATTTTTCAGATACATTGCCAGATTAAAAGGTCTGTATCCAATGGACACTGATGATAATGATATTAACATATCCAATCTTGATATAGAATTTATTAAAAATATTCAACTAACTGACGCATATCAGTTTTTAATATATTGTAAAGATGTTCGTATGAATAACGAAGCAACTCGTGCAAGGCGTGTTATTGCCGTCAGGCGTTTTTATTCATATTTAACTGATAATTTGGGTCTGATTGAAACAAATCCGATGAAAAATTTGGATATTCCTAAAATAAAGAAATCCTTGCCGAAATATCTCACACTTGAAGAATCCGAATTATTACTCTCTGTAATAGATGGTAAAAATAAAGAAAGAGATTATGCCATAATAACATTGTTTTTAAACTGCGGAATAAGGCTCAGCGAACTTGTTTCAATTGATTATACCGATATAAAATCCGACGGAACTATTGTTATAACCGGTAAAGGAAATAAGGAAAGAAAACTGTATCTGAATACTGCCTGTTTAACGGCAATAGCCGACTATATGAAGGTTCGCCCAAATGATAAAGTTAAGGACAAAGCTTTGTTTTTAAGTTCACGAAATCAGCGTATAAGCAAAAGAACCGTACAGAACTTAGTTGATAAATATCTTGAAAAAGCCAGTCTCGGAGGACGAGGTTTGTCTGTTCATAAGCTTCGCCACACAGCCGCAACGCTGATGTACAGACACGGTGACGCAGATTTGCTTTTACTAAAGGAAATATTGGGTCACGAAAATCTCGGCACAACCGAAATTTATACGCATATCAGCAGCGACGCCGCAAAAAAAGCAATTGATTCCAATCCACTTGCAGGAGAAAAATCAAATTGGAAAAAGTAGTTTCATTATAAATTTACTACATTATAAAGAGCTGTTTGAGCGCCGGCGCTTATAAGTGACGCAATCAATACCGCTATTCCGAAAAAAAAGTATATTTTTTTAAATACGGCTTAATTTCAAAAGTAACGCCCCCCTCTTGCTTTGTGATTTTTACAAGATTTTTGGACATATCTGCGCTTATACACAATGTATAAATTATTATGGTTACGAAAATTGCGACGGACGGTATAATCATTAAAACACTGTATACCGTGCCTTTTCCGGAATAATTAACAAGATAATAAGCTATTTTTAAGCCATATTCAAAGCCAATGAATACGGGTATTATATTCATAACAATATAGCCTGCAAGCGAGAAGCCGAGAAAAATTATTATTAAAAATAATACCATATATAAACAGGCGCTCGATAGGAATAAATTTATAAACGATATATTTTTAGGCTCAAGAATATCGTCGAGAGTATCGCTTGTTACCGCTTTATAAAATGAAGCTCCGATTGCAAGTGCGCAGGAGTATATAATTATCGAATAAAATAAATATTTATCCCTATTAAAATCAAATCCTATTGATGATAATATCGGTTTCTTTTTTGATTTTATAATTTTATTTGTATCATTTTTTGTGCATTCATTATCAGGAAGCTGTTTACGGTTTCGGATTTTTCATAAGTTTCGTTCATCTTTTACCGGCTTTCAGTCTTAATAAAGCGGAAAGAAGTGATGAAATTATTATAAGCACTGTTTTTATTATGAGAAATATAACTTGTTCGCCGTTTAAACAAAAATTGATAATTACAACTAACATCAGCGGAAATACGAAAATCAGCGAAAGCGGAAAAAGATTATTTTTAAATTCACCGATTGATATATGCGAAATTATAAATGCACAAATAAAGACAACCCCGATTGCTGCATATTTGCAAATATCGAGATCAATATCAAGCTTTAAAAGTATCAACGAAAGCAAAGACAGCAGTGCCGAAACGGAGATAACCGATGATACCGTTATTTTTAATTATGTATCTTATAAGTAAGCCTTTTATATTTACAACTTTAATTTTAGGCATAAAATAATCTTCTTGAATATCCAATAAATAATATTCAGAAAGGTTATTATTTTAGAACAATATTATTGGGCTTTGTCAAGAAAAGTGTGTAAGTTTTTTAAAATATGCAAAAGATTTAAG
>JAJQGZ010000198.1 GCA_021200075.1 Clostridiales bacterium
TAAACCATGTCCTCGGACATTTTGTAAACCATGTTACCATATCTGACATATTATCTGCCCGCCGTGTTTGAGTAAAAATAAATGCTTTAAGCCACACCAAACATTTATTACAAAACCGTTTTTATATGTCCAATATTAAATATTAAAGCTTTTCAAGTCTGGCGAAGTTTGCCATCATCTTTTTAGTTCCGGTTTTGTCGAAAGCGACTTCCATAAGCGTATCATTGCCCATAGGCTGAAGCGAAAGAATCGTCCCTGTGCCGAAAGTTTTATGCACCACGGTGTCTCCGACCTTATACTGTGCGTGCTCGGTTGAAGAGGAATTACCTGCCTGACCGAATTTGAGCGCTTCCTTACTCGTGGGAGCATAGGTGCTTTTGAGCGAAGCAAAACGGCTGACATTGGTATTATGTGCCGCTACGGCGACATTTTGTGTGACATCGTCGGGTATTTCTCCGATAAAGCGTGACGGCATATTCCTTGATATGGTGCCGTACAACATTCTCTGCCTTGCGTTTATAAGGTAGAGCTTTTCTTTTGCCCTTGTTATTCCGACATAGGCGAGCCTACGCTCTTCCTCAAGCTCCTCATCACTGTAAAGCGACTGATTGCTCGGGAAAATCCCCTCCTCCATTCCGGGTATGAATACAACGAGAAATTCCAATCCCTTTGCGGAATGAAGCGTCATAAGAACAACAGCATCCTCGTCCTCGTTGTAGGAGTCAATATCGGTAATGAGAGCGACATCTTCAAGAAATTCCGAAAGCTCGGGTTCGTCTGATTCCTCCTGATATTTTACCAGCATTGAGGAAAGCTCCTTGATATTATTAACTCTGTCCTCATAGGTTTCGGGGTCTTCATTGAGGTAATCGAGATATTTAACGGTATCGAGAATTTCCTGCAATAAATCCGTGAGAGACATTCCGTCTTCAAGAGATTTTTGAAATCCTTTTATAACGGAAGCAAAGCCCATAAGCTTTGAAGCGCTCCTCGATGTTTTTTGAAATTCATCGGCTCTCTCACAAACTTCAAATGCGGATATACCCAGCCCCTCGGCTATCTGCATGACATTGGCTGTCATAGTTTCCCCTATGCCTCGTTTGGGAACATTTATTATCCTTTGCAGGCGAACACTGTCGGACGGATTATTTATAAGGGCAAAATACGATACAATATCCTTTATCTCTTTCCTGTCAAAGAAGCGGTGACCGCCGATAATGCGGTGAGAAACTCCGCTTTTTGTAAGCGTAATTTCCAAATTCCTCGACTGCGCATTCATTCGGTAAAGTATTGCGTGGTCGCTGAGCTTCCTGCCGTTTTTTACATTTTTGAGTATTTCGTCAACGATAAAGGCGGATTCCTCCGACTCGTTCATAACGGTGTTGAGGACAATTTTCTCTCCGCTTCCCGAGCGGGTGAAAAGGGTTTTGCCTTTTCTGTTCTTATTATTCGATATAACAGCATTTGCTCCGTCAAGGATATTTTGAGTGGAACGATAATTTTCCTCAAGGCGGATAACCTCGGCATTTTTATATTTTTGTTCAAAGGACAAAATATTTTCCACCGTAGCGCCTCTGAAGTGGTAAATGCTCTGGTCGTCATCGCCGACTACACATATATTCTTGTACTTATCGGCAAGAAGTGAAGTGAGAACATACTGTGCGTGGTTAGTATCCTGATACTCGTCAACCATAACATATTTAAACTGCGTTTGATAAAGCTCTCTGACATCCTCATTTTCCCGAAGAAGCTTGACGGTGTTGAAAATAATATCGTCAAAATCCATTGCGTCGGACTTCAAAAGTTCCTTTTGGTAAAGTTCATAGCACTGTGCAATCTTACCTTTTCTGAAATCGTTTGACGATGTAGCGGTATATTCCGCACAGTCGATAAGGCTGTCCTTTGCCCTGCTTATCTCGTTAAGAATTGATTTGTGATTAATAAATTTATCCTCGATACCGAGTTGCTTTTGGCACTGCTTCATAACCCGATGGGAATCGTCGGTATCATAAATTGTGAAATGATTAGTGTAGCCGAGCTTTTCACCGAAACGGCGCAGTATTCTCGAGCAGCAACTGTGGAATGTATACGCCCAGATGCTTTCAGCTTCCTGCCCGATTGATGCGGTGAGCCTTTCCCTGAGTTCGCCCGCCGCTTTGTTTGTAAATGTTATTGCAAGAACCTGCCACGGCTGAGCCAAACCCTGTTCGATTATATGTCCGACCCTGTTTACCAAAACGGTCGTTTTGCCGGAGCCTGCGCCTGCAAGAATCAGAAGCGGCCCTTCGGTGGTATCTACAGCAAGCTGCTGCATTTCGTTAAGAGGCATATGTCTCATTCTCCTTTAAAGTTGTAAGTAGATAATAGTTATACAATATAATATTACGGTTTCTAAAAAAATCAGAGCGGCGATTCGCCACCCTGATAATATAAATTTTTCATTTGCCGAGATTTTAAAAGTTTGTTTTACTTCAAAAGTGTAAGCAGTATACCTGCCGCTACGGCGGAGCCTATAACGCCGGAAACATTCGGCCCCATTGCGTGCATAAGCAGATAATTTGTGGGATTTTCCTTTTGACCCTCTTTTTGCGCTACACGAGCCGCCATAGGTACGGCGGAAACACCTGCCGAGCCGATAAGCGGATTTACCTTTCCCTTTGTGAAGATATACATCAGCTTTCCGCCGAGTACGCCGCAGGCAGTTCCGAAAGAAAATGCTATCAAGCCGAGAGCTATGATTTTAAGCGTATTCAGATTGAGGAAGTTCTCCGCTGATGTAGTCGCACCTACGGAAATGCCGAGCAATATGGTTACAATATTCATAAGCTCGTTTTGAGCCGCTTTTGCAATTCTTTCCGTTCTGCCGCTTTCCTTGAGCAGGTTGCCGAGCATAAGCATACCTACAAGCGAAGCTGCGTCCGGAAGCAGGAGCGAAACAATTACCGTTACCATAATCGGGAACAATATTTTTTCAAGCTTAGATACGGGACGAAGATTACCCATAACAACCGAGCGTTCCTTTTTAGTAGTCAAGGCTCGCATAATCGGCGGTTGTATCAAAGGTACCAAAGCCATATATGAATACGCCGCAATCGCAACCGTGCCCAATAGCTGCGGCGCCAATTGGGAGGTGACGAATATTGCGGTAGGCCCGTCCGCACCTCCTATAATACCGATTGAACCAGCTTCAGCCGGGCTAAAGCCCATAAGAATTGCTCCGACATATGTGAAGAAAATACCGAACTGAGCCGCCGCACCGAGAATAAAGCTTTTAGGATTAGCAATAAGCGGAGTGAAATCCGTCATTGCGCCGATACCGAGGAATATAAGCGGTGGATAAACACCGGCTTTTACCCCGAGATAGAGGAAATCCATAAGACCCGGAGTGCATCCGGCAAATTCCCCTCTTGAAGCGATAAGATCCCTAAATCCGTCCAAATCGTGATACTGAACGGCTAAATTTGCGCCCGGTATATTGGCAAGCAACATGCCGAAAGCAATCGGTATCATAAGCAGAGGTTCAAATCCCTTTTTGATACCGAGATAAAGCAATACGAAAGAAACAAGCAGCATTATCAGATTTTTATACCCGTCTCCCTGAAAAAAGTAGACGTAGCCTGAATTCGAGAAAATACTTACTATGACTTCCCAGACACCCTGAAGTACTTCCATGATTACAAAATTCTCCCTTTAAAACGATCTTGCATTATCAGAAACAGCTGCCGCTGCCCACGGATTTCTCGACGCCGTTTTTCTAACTCTGAGCGCTCGTATACCGGTAATTACCACAGATGAACCCTCATACTCGGCAATCGCCGCAGAAATAACCGCAACGGCCTCCGGGCTTATTCCCTGCCCTACGGCAGGAGCATTAACAGCAGATTGCTGAACCGGTACAGGCGTTGCCTGAGTGATCTCGGTTATAGTGCTGTTTTTGTTCTTTTTCTTACCCTTGGAGGATTTACCCTCCATTTCCGATACGATTTTACCGAAGCAATAAAATACTATTATCAGCAGTAAAAGCATACCGAGAACGATACTTATGCCTGCAATTACAACAGTTGTTGTAAAGGTTGCACTTGAGTCAGGCGTTAACATTAAAATAGGTTTCACCGAAATTCCCCCATTATAAATTTTAGATTATTGCTATTATAAATCATATTATCCGATATTTCAACGATTTATTTTATTTTTTTAAATTCCGTCATTTTACATAAAATCCCTTGATTTATTGCTGAAAAAGTATATAATAATATTAAGATTTATAATATTAGATTTCACAATTGGAAAGGAATGTTTGCTATGAGTGAAAAGACTTTGGTTATCGCAATTTTGGTTGCACTTATCCTGCTGTGGTTTGCGGAAACACTGAATATGAGAAAAACAAGCAAAATTCTCGGCGGAGTTATCGACCTGGGCTTTGCTATTTTGCGCTGAATATAATAATGCTTATATTATAAAAAGTGCCGGGAAATTCTCGGCACTTTTTGTTTTGGTGTTCAAATATTCAAATGTTATTTGGTGGTTACTTTCTTAACCGTTGACCAAGATGAATAAACTTTCTTACCGTTTACTGTTTTATATGTGCGGACACGGACATAATAGGTCTTCTTTGATTTTAATTTTTTGATAGTCTTTGAAGTCTTTTTTGCACCTTTCACGGTAACGGTCTCTTTGTTCTTTGTGAACTTTTTATTAGTGGCAACTTGTACTTGATAACCTGTTACACCGCTTTTCTTTTTCCAAGTAACTTTAACCTGCTTTTTCTTCGGACTTGTAACTTTTTTAATAGAAGTCTTTTTCGGCTTTGTTACGGAAGTTGAAGAGGTTGTGGCTGTTGTGCTTGTATCGGTTGTAACTGTGGCTGCAACAGCATTTGCGGTTGCTGAGTTATCTGCGGTGTCGGTTGTTGTTTGAGATGATAAATCAGAATTTCCGGTATTATCTTGTACGGCAGTATCAGTTGATGTAACAGTGTCGTCGGCATTATCTGTATCAGTTGAAGCTTCTTCTAACGCAACAAAATTTCTATTATACTTTTCAGCGTAAGCCTGCGCTGTCGAATTTTCATATCCATAAATTGTTGCTGTGTCAGAAATGGTAAATTCACCGTCCGGGTTTAAAATTGTTATTTCTGTTAAACTCGTACAATTCCAAAACGCAGTATAATCTATACTTATTACACTTTCGCCCATCGTTACGCTTATTAAACTTGTGCAACTACTAAATGTAGAACTACCTATGCTTGTTACACCGTCACCAATTGTTACACTTATTAAACCTGTACAACCGGAAAATGCAAATTCACCTATACTAATTACAGTATCAGATATTATTATGCTTTCTAAACCCGTGTAATTATAAACCCGTGCAATTATAAAATGCGTCTTCACCTATACTCGTTACGGTATATCCGTCAATAGTAGACGGAATTGTCAATTCTGTTTCCAAACCTGTATAGCCCGTAATTTCAGCAGTACCGTTACTAACGGTATACTCATAATCTCCGCTTGTTGCCGCAAATGCGGTGAGGTCGAGACCGACAGTGACTGGCAAAAGCATTGCTGCCGATAAAAGTAAGCTGATTATTTTCTTCATTAAAATTACCTCCGAAAAAATATAAAAATATAAATATATATTCTTCATTTTATTACAATTCCAATTTTAACATAATGTGTTACCGAGTGTTACCGCAAATTTTTTCGAGTAACACATTAAAACATACCAATTTAAAACATATTTTCAAAGTAAACATTCGACAAAAACAAACCGCAGCTTTGAAATCAGGACTGCGGTTTTTAAGGCTTAAAATTTTATTTTTGTTCACGGAGGATTGCTTCTTCCGCCTTGCCGGACATTATATACTCGAGCAAATCGGCAACGCAGCCGTGGTTGCAATGGCACGCCTCAAACTTGCAAATTTTATGTATCGGTTTAGGTGCTTGACCTGCGCAGGCAGGCAAGCCGACGGTTTTGAGCATATCCCAATCATTATAGTAATCGCCGATTGCGGCGACATGGCTTTTTTCTATACCGAGCATATCGGCAAGCTTCATAATTCCGACGCCCTTGTGCGTATCCTTTTGGAGCATTTCAAAGCTCCAAGGAGACGAGGACATAAAGTTGGCGTCCGGATTTTCCTCTTTATCGACAAGATTGCGAAGCGTGTTGATAACAATGGGGTTTGACCAAAAAATAACCTTCATCCAGCCGTCCGACGGCACATCGTCGATTGAGTGAACAACCTCGTGGCGGGTTTTATCAAAAAACATTGTGCCCTTTGAGAGAAGTCCGCTTTTGACAATATAAACATAATCGTCAAAGTAAACGCCGATCTCAACGCTTTTGAATACATCGTCAAATTCTTCGGCAATTTTCCTGACAAAATCCCGACCCTTTGGCCCGATAGTGCTTCGCCAGTACATTTCTTTTTTATTATAATCGTATATTCCCGCTCCGTTGATAACAACGGCAGGCTGATTGGCGGTAATTCTGCGATAATTCCTTTCAAGGCTCGTGAGCGGTCTGCCGGAGGCAAGAGTAAAATTACCGCCCGCTTTGGTAAAAGTCTTAATCGCATCGTAATTTCGCTTAGGCAAAAAGCGAAGCTTGTTGTTGAGAGTACCGTCAATATCGGACACTACAAGCCAGTTTTCAAAATTCTTTTCCATAATTTTTCTCCGAAACGGGATTTATTTTTCTCCGCCGTTAAGCGAAGAAATAAAGTCTTTAAAATAATCGGGCAACTCCGCCTCAAATTCAAGATACTTTTTAGTCCTGGGGTGAACAAATCCGATTTCCCCTGCGTGCAGGCACTGACCGTTTAAAGAGGTGATAACCTTTTTCGGCCCGTAAACCGAATCCCCTGCAAGAGGATGCCCTATATAAGCCATATGCGCCCTTATCTGATGAGTTCTGCCGGTTTCAAGAACGCACCTTATCTGAGTAAAATCGCCGTAACGCTCCTTAACTTCATAATGGGTAATTGCGTCCTTTGAATTTTTCAGCGTTACCGCCATCTTTTTTCTGTCATTCGGATTACGACCTATCGGCTGATTTACAGTGCCGGAATCCTCTTCTATATTCCCGTAAGCAACCGCACAGTATGCACGGTGGAATGAATGCTCCTTAATCTGCTCAGCAAGGCCGACATGCGTAAGGTCATTCTTTGCAACCACCAGCAAACCCGATGTGTCTTTATCAATCCTATGGACAATACCGGGGCGCACAACTCCGTTAATACCGCTTAAATTGTCCTTGCAATAATAGAGCAAAGCGTTGACAAGCGTGCCATGGTAATTGCCGGGGGCAGGATGAACGACCATGCCCTTAGGCTTATTTACAACGAGCAAATCGCCGTCCTCGTACACAATGTCAAGAGGGATATTCTGAGCTTCGGTTTTAAGTGGACGGGCATCGGGAACGAATATTGAAAGAAAATCGCTTTCCTTGCAACGATAGCTTTTTGAAGGGACGATGCCGTTGACGGTGACATTACCGTCCGTGATCAACTTCGCCGCCACACTCCTTGATAATTTAGGAAAATAAAGGGAAATAACGCTGTCCACCCTTGCTCCCGAGGCGTGTGCGTCCACTCTGATGCTAAGCTTGCTGCTCATCTGCCTTTTTCTCCTTAATTATATCAAAAATGAAAAATATTATAAGACTGACCGTACCGAGCGTAACGGCGCAATCGGCTATATTAAAAACGGCAAAATTGACAAATGTGGGATTTATAAAATCAATTACATACCCATAACATATCCTGTCGATTAGATTACCTATCGCGCCGGCGTTCATAACCCCGAGCGACCAAAAAAGCCAGAGGTTATTCTGCCCTTTCCCTTTGTACATATAGGCAAATGTGATGATTAAAAACACAGCCGTCAAAGCGACAAAAAACCATCTTCCGCCGGTAAAAGAGGAAAAAGCGGCGCCGGTATTTTCGGCATATACAAAATCTATCACTTTGTTTATAAAAGTAACCGAGCCTTTGCCGTAAAGATAAAGCTTTGCAAAATATTTTGTCGCTTGGTCAATCGCAACGATAATAACTATCATCACGATACTCCAGAAATTTTTATTTTTAAGCTTCAAAAATTCACATCCTCAAACGGGATTACTCGCCAATCTCTTTCATAACAGAAGCACAGCGCCGGCAAAGAGTGGGATGCTCAGCACACTGACCGACGGAATCCGAATACTTCCAGCACCTCTCGCATTTTTCGCCTTGGGCACGCTCAACGGTTACGGAAAGACCTGCGGTATCGCCCGTAAATTCGCCGCTTCCGCTTTCTACCTTAACGGCGGAGGTGATGAATATTTCGGGAAGCTGAGCCTCAACAGACTTGAGGAAATCATAAAGCTCCGAATCGGCATAAAGAGTTACGCTCGCTTCAAGCGGTTTACCGATAATCTTTTTATTTCTCGCTTCCTCAAGAGCCTTTTGAACATCGTTCCTGACCTCGTGAATTTTCTCCCACTTGGCTATGAAATCGGGCTGAGCCTCGATAAATTCAGCCTTGGGAATTTCATTAAACAGCGGAGACTCGGGATTCCTGCTCTTATCGTGCGGCATTGCAAGCCAAATTTCATCGGCGGTGAATGCAAGAATCGGAGTGAGCAAAAGGGTGAGTGCGTCAAGCACCTTGTAAAGAACGGTCTGCGCCGCTTTCCTCGTAAGGCTGTCGGGAGCGGAGGTATAAAGTCTGTCCTTGAGAACATCAAAATAGAAATTACTCATATCCACAACGCAGAAATTGTGAATTGAATGGGCGGCGGTATGATAATCATATTCCTCATAAGCCGCACGAGCCGTGGATATAACCTCGTCAAGCTTCATAAGAGCATATTTATCAAGTTCTTCCAAATCGGCATTTTCAACCATATCGTTATCTGAGTCAAAATCATAGAGGTTGCCAAGGCAGTATCTGGCGGTATTGCGTATTTTGCGGTAATTATCCGTAATCTGCTTGAGAATTTCAGGGCTTATACGAATATCGGCGTGATAATCGGCACTTGCCACCCAAAGGCGGAGAATATCTGCGCCGTACTTTTTGACAATGTCCTGCGGTGCGATACCGTTGCCGAGGGATTTAGACATCTTCTTGCCCTCGCCGTCAACCGTCCAGCCGTGGGTGATTATCTGACGATAAGGAGCTTTTCCGCCGCCTGCAACACTTGTGAGAAGTGATGACTGGAACCAACCTCTGTACTGATCCGCTCCCTCGAGATAAACATCGGCGGGAGTTTTGAGATAATCTCTGTTCTTACATACGGCGGCGTGGGACGAACCGGAATCGAACCAAACATCCATAATATTCTTTTCTTTATCAAATCCCTTATCGCTTCCGCAATGTGGACACTTGAAACCGTCGGGGAGGAAATATTCGGCATCGTGAGCAAACCAAGCATCCGAGCCTTCCTCGCCGAATATCTTTGAAACCTTCATCATAAGGTCGTTATCAATAATTTCTTTTCCGCACTCCCGGCAATAAACAACGGGAATCGGCACGCCCCATTTCCTCTGACGGGAAATGCACCAATCAGCTCTTTCACGAATCATCGACTGAAGTCTGTCCTTGCCCCATTCGGGATACCATTTTACATCCTCAGCGGCTTCAATTGCCGAATCCTTGAAATCATCGACCGAGCAGAACCACTGGCTTGTAGCCCTGAATATAACTGGCTTATGACATCTCCAGCAATGAGGATACTGGTGCTGTATCTTTTTGAATGCAAAAAGAGCGCCGGTTTCTTCAAGATAAAGTGCAATCGGCTTGTTGGCTTCCTCGGTGGTAAGACCTGCAAACTGACCTGCTTCCTCGGTGAGTCTACCATTTACGTCAACAGGCACGATAACCGGAATTTCCGGATAATTTTTACACACAATAAAGTCGTCAACACCGTGACCCGGAGCGGTATGAACGCAGCCGGTACCGCTTTCAAGCGTTACATGGTCGCCGACAATAACAAGAGAGGTACGGTCGATAAACGGATGCTGAGTTTTCATATATTCAAGCTCCGAACCCTTGATGATACCGACCGTTTCGTAATCGCTTACGCCCTTTGCTTCCATAGCGGCAGGAGCAAGATCGGTAGCCATAACATAATATTCATCGCCTGATTTAATAAGAGAATATTCAAAATCGGGTCCTACGCATATTGCGACATTGGCAGGGAGAGTCCAAGTGGTAGTTGTCCAAATAACAAAATAGGTCTTTGACAAATCCGCACCCATCGCCGTGAGCTTGCCAAGATCGTCCGTTACATTGAATTTTACATAAATAGAATGGCAGGGATCGTCCGCATACTCAATCTCCGCTTCGGCAAGAGCTGTGTTGCAGTCGGGGCACCAATAAACAGGCTTTAATCCCTTATAGATATATCCCTTTGAAACCATTGAAGCAAATACTTTTATCTGCTCCTCCTCAAACTCTTTTTTTAGAGTGATATAGGGATTATCCCATTCTGCAATAATACCGAGACGCTTAAAGGATTCACGCTGAATATCGACATATCCGAGTGCCGTATCACGGCAAAGCTTCCTAAGCTCAAGGTCGGAAATATTTGATTCGGCGCTTATGCCAGCCTTTTTCCTGGCGGCAAGCTCCGTAGGCAAGCCGTGAGTATCCCAACCGGGAACGAACGGCGACTGATAGCCTGTCATATTCTTATATCTTACGATAAAATCTTTAAGCGTTTTATTGAGTGCGTGACCGATATGAATATTCCCGTTTGCATAAGGCGGCCCGTCGTGAAGAACGAAAAGGGGCTTGCCCTCGTTCTTTTTCATCAGCTTCCTGTACTGATCGTTTTCCTCCCAGCGAGCGAGAAATTCGGGTTCTCTGGCAGGCAGTCCTGCTCTCATCGGAAAATCGGTTTTCGGTAAATTTACGGTGCGGTTATAATCCATTTATACTTTCATAGCCTCTCTGCCCACGGATTATTTATACCGTAACTGCCTGTGGGCGAACAGCACGGTGGGAAAGTCGGCGACGATTCATATTTTTCCGTCAGCCGAACAAAAATTATTTTCTCTTTTTGAAAAAGCCCTTAAACTTTGTAGGCTCGTCATCGTAGTCATCGTCATTGGGCGGAATGAGCGAGATTGTTTCTTTTGTATTATGAGGATCCTCTGTATTAACATTGAAGTAGCTTTCAAAGGGCATTTTGCCGTCGTCTTCTTCAATTTCTTCGTCGTCCTCGATTATCGGGATTGACGGAGCATCGTCAACCGGAGTTATCTCGTCGCTTGAAAAAGCGTTTACGGCATCGTCCACAGCTTCCTCGTCAGATTCGTCGGACTGCTCTGCTCCATCAAACTCGGTATCCATTGATTCGATTTCCTCAATAATATTGTCAACCTCGTCAAATTCATTTTCAATACCGTTTTCCTCGGTATCTTCTTCCTCGTCTTCCGAAGTATCTTCTATTTCGTCGGACTGCTCGTTATCCTCGGTATCGGCTTGAGCTTCATTGTCGTCTTCTTCCTGTACGGCTTCGACCTCATCGTTTTCGGTTTCCTCCGCTTCAAGCGTTTCCTGCTCGGGTTCGGTTTGCTCTTCGGCTTCCTCGTCAGGCTGTTCGGTTTCTTCCTTTTCCACCTGTTCTGCAACCTCATCGGCAGAAAACTCGTCAAAGCTCGAAATCAATTCGTCAAGCTGAGATTCAAGCTCGTCGGAATCCTCCTCGGAATAATCATTACCCGGTGCCACAATATCGGAATTTTTGAGCTTTTCAAGCTGCTCCTCATAAAGAGAAATGAGCTTATTTTTGAAGCTTTCGGACTCGCTTTTAATGCTTTGGCTTATCTCCTCACGGGTATTCTTTTCGGTCTTAGCCTTTTCTACAATTTCCTTTGACAAATTCTTTGCACGGTCGAGTACATCCTGCGTCTTTGCCTTTGCGGAATTTACGGTTTGTGATGCTTTAGTCTGAGCGTCTGAAAGTATTTCCTGTGCGGAATTTTCCTTTTCACGAGTTAACGAAGCAGCATAGTCCCTTGCCTCGCCGATGATTTTGTCAGCCTTTGACTGTGCGTCAAGTACGGTCTGCTGTGCCAATGCAGTGCTGTCGGCAAGTGCTTTTTCAGCCTTTTCCTTTGCTTCGTTTTGAACCTGTGACGCCATTTTCTGTGCGGTTATGAGAGCGGTTTTGATTGAATCCTCGTCCGCCCTGTATTCCTCAATACAGTTTGCAAGAATTTCCATTTTACGGTAAAGCTCTTTATTTTCCGCATAAACGGCTTCATAAGACTCCAAAATCTCAAGCAGAAGCTCGTTTACCTCTTCCCTGTCGTAACCGCCGTTTTCAACAGTGGAAATTTTCCTTTCTCTTATCTGGCTCGGTGTAATCATTATATATCCTCCTTTTTTTTAACGGGTATTCTGCCCGATCACTGCAAATTGATTTACATAAACATTCCGTTATTTTCAAGCTCGTCTATAAGGTCGCCCATCACATCGACATTATAAGGCGTGATAATGTATGTACTGTTGGCAACACGCTTTATCTGCCCGTTGCTTGCATACGCAACACCGCTGAGGAAATCGAGCAGACGGCGGGCAATATCACGATTTGTACTCTCCAAATTAAGCACAACGGTTCTGCCCTCGTTGAGATTATCGCCTATTGCGGCGGCTTCCTCAAAGCGTTCCGGCTTTACAAGAATAACCTGAAGCTGTGTTGTGGTGTGTATATTTACGACCTTGTCGCTGTCGTGACGGCGCATACGGGAGTGTACGGAATAATGTTCTTCTTTTTCGGCTCGTTCCCGTCTTGGTCTTCTTTCCCTCTCGGGCGGAGCAAGTCCTATTGAAGTACCGTTTTCCTCATCTTCGTAAAAATCGTCAAATTCGTCCTCGTCGCTTTCGCTGACAATTTCCTTTATCTTATCGAAAAATCCCATATTCGCCTCTCCTTAAAAATATTTTCTCGCCCCGAATATAGCGGAGCCTACACGGACAATGTTTGAACCGTTGGCAACGGCGGATTCAAAATCGCCGCTCATACCCATAGACAAAATGTCCATATCTACATTATCTATTTTTTTGCCTTTAATGTCAATGAAAGATTGATACATTGACGAAAAATAATCCGAAATTTCCTTTTCGCTGTTGCAAATCGGAGGAATTGTCATAAGACCCTTTATTTTTATGCCGTCAAGCTCGGATATTTGATGAAGAAGCTCGTCAAGATTTTCCGCATAAACTCCGCTCTTTGACTCCTCTCTGCCGACATTTACCTCGACAAGAATATTGGTTGTTACCCCTTTATTGACGGACACCCGGCTTATCTCCTTTGCAAGATGGAAGGAATCTACGGATTCTATCATATCGACCTCGCCGACTATCTGCCTTACCTTGTTGGTCTGCAAATGGCCTATTAAATGCTTTTCCACATTGTCAAGGTGAAGCTCGTCCTTTTTGCCGAGATATTCCTGCACTCGGTTTTCACCGATTAAATCGGCGCCGAGACTGATTGCCTTATTGATATACACGCTTTCAACAGTTTTGGTAACCGCCATAAGGCGAACATCGCTCGGATCCCTGCCTGCCGAAACTGCGGCATTTTGCACTCTTTCCTTAACAGCCTTATAATTGTCCTCAATGCTTTTGAGCCTGTTTTCATCAGGTATAAACCTTTCCATCGTACAAATCCTTTCCCTGTGTAATTATCTGGTCATACAACCGTATGCCGTCCTCGTTTTGCACATCATAAGCGAAAACGGTATAATCCTTTGTTGAATAAAGCACCTCGCCGTACCTTGCGTTTACCTGGTTGGTGGTAAGGGCATAAACAATTTTGTTGCCGTCGTCATCAACGTGAACGGCGGAGGCAGGCACTTTAAAGCCTGTATATTCGTTATATCTTATTTCAATTTCCTCAACACGCATTGAAGCAATATCGGCGTTCATTTCCGAGCTGCTGAGTATAAGCACGGTTTCCTCTGTTCCGAGATCGGTATCTGCTCCGCTTACCACTTCACATTCAATAACATCGTCGCTGTCCTTGAGCACAATATTAAGCGTATCGCCGTCGGAAATATCGCCTATGTCTGATACGGAAACCTTGCAGCAAAAATACCATTGATATGCTGTAACCATTTTGCCGAGATGCTCGCCCTTTTCCGCCTGCTGTGCCTGTTCGATAAGCTCATCGAGAGTATCGACATCAAGCTCGGTTACACTGTCGTAATCAACAACGCTTTCAAAATCGTCGGTGTACGAGGAGAATATACCTGAATTTTCGGTAGTTACATAATCCGTCGGACTGCAAGAGGAAATATCAATTTCATTAAGCTGTGACTGCAAGGATTCTTTAACAGTAGTAAAATCCACATCCTCGCCGATAATGAGCTGACGGCTCGTGAGCTTATCATTTAATTCAAGCGCACTGTCGTCGAGCGAAGAACCCGTGTAAGAATCCGCATTGCGAATATACTCGTTTATATTATCTATAATACCATCATCAAGGGATTCAACATCCGTTGCAACGCCTGCCGACTTACTTTCAAGCTCAATATAATAATCCAAATCGCTTTGAAGTGAAAGTGCAGTTGAATAGTTCTGCGCACTGCTTTTAGAATCAAACACCATTGCGATATTACCGCCCTGCTTAACCTTTTCGCCGTCGTCAACGCAAGCGACCGTAACTCCGCTGTTGCCGGAATCAACCGTATATTCTTCTCTGACTACAAGAGCGGTTGCGTCAACGGATTCATAAACGGTTGAAGTAACGGCGGTAACGGTTTCAACCTCGACATGGGTGACGCTGTAGCATTCGGCAAAGACATAAATCGCTATTACCAAAAACACAACCGCAATAGGGATAATATCCCCGGCGAGTTTTTTACGAGGGCTATTCACTTTTTGCGTTTGCTGTTTTGCCATTTAAAAAATCCTCGCTGAGTTTTATAAGCGTACAAAGTGCGTTTTCGCCCTCTTTATCAAGAGGGATATGCACTGCATTTTCTCTTCTTTTGAACCAGGTAATCTGCCTTTTGGCATAATGCCTTGTTTCCTTTTTTAAATTATCCAAAGCCTCTTCAAGAGTGATTTGCGATGCAAAATACGGCACAAGCTCCTTATGCCCTATCGCCTGAGCGGAGGTTGAAGTGTTTTTGCCGAGGCATTTTTTCGCTTCATCGACAAGACCGTTTTGCACCATTATATCCACCCTTTTGTTTATCCTGTCATAAAGCTTTTGCTTGTCGTTATATTCAAGCACAAAGTGCAGGAAGTCATATGGGCTTTTTTCTCTTCTTGAATTAATATTCATCTGCGTTTTCGTGATACCGGAGTAATAAATCTCCAATGCACGAACAACACGTTTTTTGTTATTTTTGTGTATTTCGGTGGCGGAAGACGGGTCAAGGCGAACAAGCTCGTCATAAAGCTCGTCAATATCCTTTGACATCAATTTTCTGCGGAGTTCAAAATCAATTTCCGCATTGTCAAATTTAATATTATCTGCAAGGCTGTCAATAAAAAGCCCTGTTCCGCCGACGATTATCGGTACCTTTCCTCTTGAAAGAATATCGTTTATACATTCCTTGGCAAGCCTGCACCACACTGCGACGGAAAAGCTTTCGCCTATATCGAGAAATTCGGCAAGATGATGGGGTACCTGCTCCCTTTCCCACTGTGTAGGCGCTGCGGTTGCAATCGGCATATCACGGTACACCTGCATCGAATCGGCACAGACAATCTCCCCGCCGAGTGCCTTTGCAAGCTCGATGCCCAAAGATGTTTTTCCGCTTGCGGTAGGCCCTGCTATAATTATAACTTTATTATCCATATTAAACTCTGCCGAACTGTTTTTCAATATCATATTTTGAAATTTTTATAAATATCGGTCTGCCGTGGGGACAAAAGCGGATATTGGGCATTGACAAAAGCTTTTTTACAAAAAGCTCCCTCTCCTCTTGAGATGTATAATCCCCTGCCTTTACGGCGCCTCTGCAAGATGTGGAATGATAAATCCAATCTATTTTATCGGGTTCAATATCCGTTTTATACTCAAGGAACTTTTGCGCCGTTTCGATAATTAAGTCGAAAACATCCGAGCCACTTGCAAGCGACGGTATCGCACGGACTATAACCGTACTTTCGCTGAACTCGTCAACCTCGAAACCGCATTTGCGGACAAGCTCGATATTTTCCGTAAAAACAGAAAATTCATCCTTTGAAAGATTGACCGCCACCGGACTTAAAAGCATTTGAGTTTCAACCGTAGCCTGCGACTTGAACTGCTCGTAATTCATTCGTTCGTGGGCGGCGTGTTTGTCAATAAAATAAAGCTCGTTTTCAATTTCAACTATAAAATAAGTCTCAAACGCTTCACCGATAACTCTGAAATCCGGAATTTCGGTTTCTTCCTGCGGTGCTGCGGCTTGCTCCTCGGGCGGTATATCACCGTCGGGCAAAGGCTCGTCCTCGCTGTATTCTATATCAATATCGGCAGTGCGTATTTTTTTTGGAGCCTTGATTCGATTTCTTCCCATAATTATTTG
This sequence comes from Clostridiales bacterium, assembly GCA_021200075.1. GTDB lineage: Bacteria > Bacillota > Clostridia > Oscillospirales > Acutalibacteraceae > Eubacterium_R. The sequence continues at coordinate 16,517 of JAJQGZ010000198.1, forward strand.
TCGGCTCTGTATCGGTATATATCTGATCGGGTGTGCTTATGCGGTTTGGCATAACGCTTCGGTTAGTCCCGAACGACTGCTGAATGTAGGAATCTTCTTTTTTTCTGAAAAAATCAATCTTTGCGGAATATGTTTTTTCATTTTTTATATTTTCGATATTTACATCGTTTTTATCGCTGTTTTTATTGCCTTTACTGCTGTTTTTATAAAAATTATAACTGTCGGACTTTGCGGAAAAATCAGCCTTTTTAACGCTTCTGTCGGCTTCAACTGCTGTTTTGACCGCATAGTAAATTAGATTGAACATCGGCTTTTCCTCGGCAAAGCGAACCTCGATTTTTGCCGGACGAACATTGACATCGACCCTTGACGGGTCAAACGTAACATTAAGCACGCACATCGGGAAACGACCGACCATAATGGTATCCTTATACGCTTGCTCCAAGGCGGCAACGGCGGTTGCGGGCTTAACAAGTCTGCCGTTTATGAAAAAGAACTGCATTGCACGGCTCTTTCTCGTCGCCGTGGGCTTTGAGACGAAACCGGAAACGTTCATTCCCTCGTAGGAATAATCGACGGCGGTAAGTCCCTGTGAAATTTCCTTGCCGAAAACCGAATAGATTGCCGACATTAAATCTCCGTTGCCGGAGGTTATCAGGGTCTGCTTGCCGTCACGAATAAATCTGAAAGAAATTTCCGGATGTGAAATTGCCATTCTGTCAACCACACCGGCTACGGAATTACCCTCGGTTACATCCTTTTTGAGGAACTTCATCCTTGCCGGAGTGTTATAAAATATATCACGCACGACAAC
>JAJQGZ010000112.1 GCA_021200075.1 Clostridiales bacterium
CGATAAAAACTATTCATAAAGTTTTAGACGATACACGGTAGTATGTTTGATTGAGGGAACGCCGATTTTTTATGTGAACGAATAAAATCCGCTCCTACGGTTGGTTGACGAAACGCCGATTTTTTCTCACCGAATTGCCGTTGGTAATGAGTATCATTTTTGGGCGAATACAATTTGCCCTACGACGAAACAATGATTTTGTGCTTTATTTCAAAACCTTGAAATCGACCTTGCCGACCTTTGTTCTCGGGATCTCGTCGATATAAACAACTTCCTTGGGAACAGACCATTTGGAAAGATTCTGCTCGCCAAACTCGATAATCTTTTTAGTAAGTTCTTCTTCACTGTCTGAGGAGAACTTTTTATTTTTAACTACAAAGAGCTTGAAGCTTGTTTTGCCATCTTCTTCCTTGCCGATAACGCAGCAATCGTAAATTTCAGCCATAGCTCTGTAGGCTTCCTCAATAAATGATGGATAAACAAGGTAGCCGCTGATTTTATAAACTCTCTTTAATCTCTGACGGTAATAAATATCGCCAGTTTCCTGCTCAATAAAGCACATATCGCCGGTGTGAAGCCATACTCTGCCGTCGTCGTGCTTAACAAGAACCTTGGCAGTCTCCTCCGGGTCGTGATAATAACCATCCATAAGAGTCGGGGCATAAATACAAAGCTCTCCGTCCTCGCCCTTAACCTCCTCGGTTGTTCCGGGCTTAACGGTTATCGCCTCAACATTATAGCAAGGAATACCTATACAACCCCGCAGAGCTTCCCTGCGAGGGTCGGTAAACGTGCATACGGTTACACATTCCGTAAGACCGTAGCCGCTGACGAAGTGGCATTTTGCGCCGTTTTCCTTGAGCAATCTATCCATCTTCTCGGTAAGAGAATAAGGAACGACATCTCCGCCGGAACCGATAAGCTTCATATTTGACATATCAACGCCCTTGAGATAACCGGCTTTATACACCTTTTCAAAGAAATCGGGAACGCCGAACACATAATTAATGCCGTATTTTTTGATAGCGTCGGAACACATTTTTGCATCAAACTGCGGGAACAGCGCCTGCGGAATACCTGCGCAAATTGCAACATGCATACAAAGCGCAAAGCCGAAGCCGTGGAATACCGGCAAAGCGGAAAGCATAGCGTCGGTACCGGCATCAACTTTCATATCAAGCACATTTTCGACAACATCGAGAAGCTCATATGAAAGGTTATTTATCGCTTCGTTGCAAAGCATTACGCCCTTGGGATTACCGGTTGTTCCGCCGGTCATCATAATTGCGGCAACCGCCGACGGGTCGCTTGCAATCTCAACCTTACCGCCGTTTGTAAGAAATTCCCTGCCCTCTTTAAGAAAATCTTTCCAAGCGATATTTTTATGTACCTCGGTCGCCTGAGCGGTCTTGCCTTTGATTTTCTTTTTATACATCTGATTTGCGATAAAACCGTACGGGGTTTTGGGGAAATATTCCGCCGTTTTACAACGAATAAGAGTAAGGTTTTTCATACCCTGGAACGACTTTTCCGACACATCAAAGCAAAACGCATATTTTGCGCCGACAAGATTAACCGTATATTCTGCCTCAAATTTAACGGAAAGAGGATGAAGCATTGAAACAACTGCGCCGATTTTATTAACGGCATAAACGGCGGTAATACACTGTGGCATATTGGGAGCGCAGATAACCACTCTGTCCCCTCTTCTCACTCCGTTTGCAACAAGTGCCGCCGCACATAAGTCCACCATTTCCTCAGCTTGCTTCCATGTTACGGTATTATTGTAATAATAAAAGCAAGGCTTATCCGCAAACTCCGCCGCAGAATCGGAAAACTTTTCGTACATAGTTTTTTTAACATCGTATCTTGTGGTATATTCTATCATATCCGTTACCTCCGAAAACGGCGAAGCAAGCAAAAGCCCGCTCGACAAAATAAAAAATCAAGAAATAAAATTCACATTCTTAACTATTAAACGATTATAGTAAATAAAAATAAAAAATTCCACACGTTGCAATATTAATTTATGTTTATTTAATATTTTGCTCAGCCGATTAACAACTCGTTCAAAGTGCAAAGCGGTATTTTCTTGACTTTTGGCAAAGATGTATTATAATCAAATACGGCAAAATATAATAAAGCGTTACCGTTTGGTAAAGACGGTGCGGTTTTGAAGTTAAAAACATCCGGCGGTGAAAGAATGGCATATAAAATAAAAAAAGACCCGATAAACGAGATACCGAAAGCGCAGCTCATTTTCTGGATAATAGTAAGAATTTCAATGATAATATGCGCAGGATACTCCTTTATTCACGGGGATTTGGTTATGGGATTTGAAAGCGTTTTCTGCTTCATATTCACGCATCTGTGGGATTTATTCCAAATTTTCGGCAACTCAAGCTTCATTGAAGAAGTTCCCCCTCTCAGCCAAACGCTTTTAAATATAATTATTTTTATCGGAATAGTTCTCGGCTCATACATCGGACTGTTTGATAAACTGTGGTGGTTTGACGACGCTATGCACATACTTTCAGGCTTTGTTTCGGCATCGTTTGCATATGATTTTGCCTGTATCATTCAGCGTAAAAAAGGACAATGCGCCGCAACTCTCGCTGCTTTGTTTTCAATCACCTTTGCTCTCTCCATAGCGGTTGGATGGGAGTTTTACGAATTTTTGATGGACACACTGCACGGCACCAATCTTCAGCTTGCAAAAGCAGGAGAGGAAACTGCTATGTTCGATTTATCGAAATATCATAACGAATACGGATATTTAGGTCTTGTGGACACAATGACGGATATGATGATGAATGCCGCCGGCGGACTGGCAGGTATGATTTTTATGATAGTGCTGAGAAACAGGAAAAAAACGGATAAAAAAATAACCGATTAATAAAAGCATACGCAACACTAAAGTTAAATATTTATTTAATATATAACATAACTTTGAGACGGAAAAGGAGAAATTTATGCCTGATATTATTGAAATACCGAAAGTCATTTTCCTCGGCATTGTAGAGGGTATAACGGAGTGGCTGCCCATAAGCAGTACGGGTCATATGCTGCTTGTTGACGAGCTCATAACGCTTGACGCAAGCGAAAGCTTTAAAGAAATGTTCTTCGTTGTAATACAGCTCGGCGCAATCATCGCCGTTGTTGTTATGTTTTGGAAAAAGATGTGGCCGTTTCAATTCAAAGACAAGTCGCAGCCGATAGTTAAAAAAGATATTTTTAATATGTGACTTAAAGTTATTGTGGCTTGTATTCCGTCGGCAGTGCTGGGGTTGCTCTTTGACGATTTTCTCGAGAAGTATTTCGGAAGCCCGATTTCAATCGCAATAATGCTGATTGTTTACGGTATCGCTTTCATAATCACAGAAAATGCGAATAAAAAAGAACGCCGAAAATCGCAAGGCTTGACGACATATCATACAAAACCGCATTCATCATAGGACTTTTTCTGGTTTTGTCAATGATACCTGGAACCTCACGCTCCGGCGCAACAATAATCGGCGCACTCATAATCGGCGTATCAAGAACGGCGGCGGCGGAATTTACATTCTTCCTCGCAGTGCCGACAATGGTCGGCGCAAGCGCATTAAAGCTGGTTAAATTTGGACTGAACTTTACTATGCTCTGAGTTGCTATAATAAAGTTGTAACAGGAGTGGCTGATAAGATATAATCAATAT
>JAJQGZ010000222.1 GCA_021200075.1 Clostridiales bacterium
GTGTATCAATCTCGGCGAGTGCGGATGATGTACAAGCGACCACCCTTGAATTAAATGATTCATTCAGTTCGGAATATTACCTTACAGGAACTGATTATTATAAAATAACTCTTCCTTTGGACGGAGAACTTAAAATAACTATGATGAATTATAGCAATGAAAAACTTTTGTATATATATGATTATAACTTATCAAGTGAATTAGATTATGCAGGTATATCTTCCGGCAGTGACGATTCGGCGGAGGCTACAACCTTATCAAATGCTACGAGCAAGGGTACATATTATATAAAATTGACTAACTATAAATCATCGGACGAAAATCAAAAGTACAAAATAAAAGTTGTTTTCACTTCCTACAATGTAACCGATGACGGCAGTACCGCCAGTCTTGATTCGGCTGATTCCCTGTTTATTCTTTCATCCGGCACAACCATAACCGGTGCGGTTACTCTTACCGATGAAGCGGACTGGTATAAAATAACAGTTCCGTCAGACGGAACATATATTTTTACTATTAAGGTATATAGCGATTATAAACAGATTTACATTAGAAACTCATCTTTTTCAGTTGTTTATGCTAATAATAATTATGGAAATAGTAATCTAAGAGGCGGAACAGAATCATCACCTGTAATTTTAGCGCAAGATCTCAGCCTTTCATCTGGAGTGTATTATATTCAAATTCTTCCTAGCTCTTACTACGGTAAATACTCAGTCTCCTGGGATAAGCTCACTCCCGAAAACTGCGCCCACAACTACTCCACCACAACCGTTTTCGCAACCTATTTTGCAAAGGGCTACACTCTCCACACCTGCTCAATCTGCGGCAACACCTACAAGAGCGATTACACCGCTAAGCTTAAAGTTACCTCACAGTCGATTTATTCCCTCAAAAAGGGCAAGAAAAAAGATAACCGTAACCTGCTACAAGAACAATGTCGACGGAATCCAAATTCAGTATTCCACAAGCAAAAAGTTTCCGAGCGGCAGCAAAACAAAAACTGTCTCGACTAAAAATACTTCCAAAACAATCAAAAAGCTCAAGAGCAATAAAAAGTATTATATCCGTGTAAGAGAATATAGGGTAATAGACGGCAAAAAGGTATACTCCTCTTGGTTTTCCGTCAAGTCGGTTAATACAAAATAAAATTCCCAAACCTTTATGGTTCCCCTGTGCAAGGGTTCGTTTGCGACCGCTTTCTGTGGAAAATACAGGGAGCAAAAAGAACTGGCAGCGGTCAAAATTTGCAGCGTAAGCGTCCACAAATTTTGGGCACCGCAACTGGAAAGAGCTGGCAACACGGCGGTTTCCGCCGTTGTTGACTGAGGGGTTGATAGTACGATTTACACAGAACACTCAACCAACAAACAAATTTATATATTCTATATTCAGAAAGGACAAGAGAATGAAAAAAGTAATAAGTATATTACTGTCAGTGATTATGCTACTGACAGTAACAGCAGGGCTTGACCTGACGGCGTATGCAAAAACATATTCCGGCACCTGCGGTGAAAATATCACTTGGTCGTTTAACACATCCACCGGTGCATTGACATTAACCGGTACCGGCGATATGACGGATTATGATGCTGATGCAGGTTTACCGACACCTTGGACTGATGTAACTGAATATGACCAGCTTACTAAAAGCATAACTATTTCAGAAGGTATAACAAGTATCGGTGACAATGCTTTCGGCGGATCAAAATTTGTAAAAAAGTATTACTATTCCATCCAGTGTAACAAAAATCGGTAAAAGTGCATTAAGTTTTACAGGGCTTAAGAGTATTACAATTCCCGATACAGTTACCTCAATCGGAGAAAGAGCGTTTAAATATTCAAACGCTAAAACCGTTACAATCGGAAGCGGCGTTACAAGCATAGGAACAGGGGCATTTGCTTTTTGCTCCAAATTAACAAGTATTATGGTAAGTGCGGACAATGCATATTATACTTCTAAAGACGGAGTTTTGTTTACTAAAGATTTGTCAACGCTCATGCAATATCCTATCGGTAATAAGAGAACATCATATTCAATACCGAGCGGTGTAGTTGTAATTGACGATGATTCTTTCCACGAGGCGGTTAATCTTAAAAAGCTCACTATTCCCGAGGGTGTTACAACAATAGGTGTATATGCAATTAATATGTGTGAACATTTAACAAGCATAACTTTACCCAACAGTGTTACCACCATAAAAGAATGTGCTTTTTATTGCAATATGCTCAAAAAGATAACAATAGGCAGCGGCGTTAAAAAGATAGGCTTTGCCGCTTTCGGTGAGGGTTCAAACTTAATCGTAAATTATAAAGGAACAAAAGCAGATTGGAAAAATATAAAAATCAGTAAGCGAAATTTACAGCTTGACTATTCAACAGTAAAATGTACAAACGGCTATTTAAATATCAATAATACCTATATCAGCAAGCTTACTTCAAACAGCAAAGGACAAATCACTGTAAAATGGGACAAGATGAGTTCCAGAGACGGATATCAAATTCAGTATGCGACAAATAAAAAATTCACTAAGAATAAAAAACTATAACCGTAAAAAGTGCAAAGACTAACACAAAGACATTTAAGAGTCTCAAAAGCAGTCAAACATATTATGTTCGTATTCGTGCATACAAAATTATAAACGGTAAAAAGATGTATTCATATTGGACATATCCTTACAGCGTTAAAACCAAATAACTAATTCACCACCAATTTCACTCGCATCCCTTGTGCAGTAAAATACTCCTCTTTAACCTTCTTTGCACAAGGGGAGCAGTCAGCACGGCGGGGCAACTCGCCGTGTTGATAAAATAAAATTTTACATTTAATAATTTACAATAGGAGATATAATAATGAAAAAATTTATCAGTTTATTTTTAACAGTCGTTATGGCTATAACCTGCTTCAGCAGCATTATGATTACCGCAACCGCTTCGGATTTCTCAACCGTACAGGTTTCCGGCACATACAATTACGATATGGCAAATCAGGTTCTTGACCTTGTCAATCAAGAAAGAACAGCGCAGGGGCTGTCAACGCTCGCAATGGATTCGGAGCTTCTTGACTGCGCTATGATAAAAGTAAGCGAATGTTCAATCAGCTTTTCACATACCCGTCCCAACGGCACTAAGAGTTTTTCAATTTGCTCCAAAATGAACGGCGAAAATATTGCCGCTTATCAAAAAAATGCGCAGAGCGTTATGGTAAGCTGGATGAATTCTCAGGGTCATAAAGATAATATTTTGAAAGATGATTATAAGTCAATCGGCATAGGCTGTTTCATAGCCGATGACGGCGCTTATTATTGGGTTCAGTGTTTCTCATCTCAGCAGGTGGATAATGTTGCAAATAAAACCGGAACATTGCAGGTGACAAATACAATATCGCTCACTTCCGAGTTGAAGAAAGCTTCGTTAAAAAAGCTTATAAAAGGTAAGAAAAGTATTAAAATAACTTGGAAAAAGGTATTGTCAGTAGCAGGCTATCAGGTGCAGTACGTAATAAACAAGAAGTTTACAAAAAATAAAAAGAGTGTTACAATTAAAAAGAATTCCACAACATCGTTGACTGTTAAGGGCTTAAAATCCAAGAAGACCTACTATGTCAGAGTTCGTACATACAATACCGTCAACGGCAAAAAAGTTTATTCAAATTGGTCAACGGTCAAAAGGGTTACTACTAAGTA
>JAJQGZ010000103.1 GCA_021200075.1 Clostridiales bacterium
GGTGAGAGCGTCTCAGATGAAAGCAGCGCTTCTTCGGAAAATGAAACCGACGAAAATTCCGACATTTCTCAGACTGAGGAAGACAATACCGATGCTGAAAGTGAGGAAACGACTGCTTCTTCCGACAGTGATGAAGATTCCGATACCGATGAGGAAACCACCAAGAAGTCGAAAACCACTACAGAAAAGAAAACAACTACCGAAAAAACAACTACCGCCAAGGCAAAAAAGCGTGATGTTACAGTCAGCATAGTTCTTCCTTATTATGACAATCAGGAGACTAAGCTCAGAGTTCGTTACCGTGCAGAAGGCGACGACGAATATACAAAGCTCGAATTTAAAGATCCGTCAGACAGCAAGAAAAAGGTTGCCTACGATACCGTTACTCTCGACGGCACTACCGTAAAAACTTATGACCTCGGCAAGCTCAAGGGAGATGTAACCGTCAGAATTTCAATGTCGGGTCTTGACATAACAGGCGATGTTGTCGTAATCTCCGCTTCCGAAAGTACTGCCACTATGAATCCCGCTACGGGAATTGAAATGCTTGAGGGTATCGACGACTGATATAATTACCTTTTCGGATCAAATTAATCAAAAACCGTTTAATAATAAATAAAAACTTGTCTATTTGCCTATATTTTCAACCTTGTTTTTATAAATAATTGTTGAACTTGAGAAATATTAATGCTATAATTAGTAAGCTTACGGACTTATGTCTTTACTTTATAGGGAAATTGCAGACCTTGCACGCAGTACGCTCTGCCGTATTTCCCGTAAATTATGTAATATTAACTTTTTAGGAGGAAATTTTTTATGGCAAGAAAAAAGAAAACCATGGACGGCAACAGCGCCGCAGCTCATGTAAGCTATGCGTTCACTGAAGTCGCCGCTATTTATCCCATTACTCCGTCGTCAAATATGGCGGAGGAGACGGATGCAATGGCAGCCAGAGGGGTAAAAAACATTTTCGGTCAAACCGTTAAGGTTACCGAAATGGAGTCTGAAGCAGGCGCCGCCGGTGCAGTTCACGGCTCGCTTTCCGCAGGTGCGCTCACAACAACATATACGGCGTCTCAGGGATTGCTTCTTATGATACCCAATATGTACAAAATAGCCGGCGAGCTTATTCCGTCGGTTATCCATGTATCCGCACGCTGTGTATCAACCCACGCACTTAACATTTTCGGCGACCATTCCGATGTTATGGCTTGCCGTCAGACAGGCTATGCAATGCTTTGCTCTGCAAATGTTCAGGAGGTTATGGATCTCGGCGCAGCCGCTCATCTTGCGACTATCAAGAGCCGTGTGCCTTTCCTGCATTTCTTTGACGGCTTCCGTACCTCTCACGAGGTTCAGAAGATTGAGGTTTGGGATTATGACGACCTCAAGTCAATGGTTGATATGGAAGATATCCAGGCATTCCGCGCAAGAGCGCTTAACCCCGAAAAACCTGTTCTCAGAGGTTCGGTGGAAAACAGCGATATATTCTTCCAGCATCGTGAGGCTTGCAACAAGTATTACAACGATGCGGTTTCCGCTACGGAAATGTATATGAATAAAATTAACGAAAAGCTCGGCACAGATTATAAGCTTTTCAACTATTACGGCGCAGAGGATGCAGAGCGTGTTATAATCGCAATGGGTTCTGTTTGCAACACTATTCAAGAAACTGTTGATTACCTTAACGCAAGGGGCGAAAAGGTAGGTATGATAAAGGTTCACCTTTACAGACCGTTTTCCGTTAAGCATCTCATTGATGTTATGCCCGACAGTGTTAAGAAGATTTCCGCTATCGACAGGACTAAGGAGCCCGGTTCGCTCGGCGAGCCTCTCTACCTTGATGTCGTTGCCGCTCTTAAAGATAGTAAATTTGCAGATGTTCCGGTATACGGCGGTCGTTACGGTCTCGGATCAAAGGACACTCTTCCGGCTCATATTATCGCAGTTTACAATAATATGGCAAGCGATTCGCCTAAAAAGGAATTTACGCTTTCAATCCACGATGATGTAACAAATCTTTCTCTTGATGTTACCGAAGTTCCCGATACAACTCCCGCCGGCACAACTTCTTGTAAGTTCTGGGGTCTCGGCTCGGACGGTACCGTAGGTGCTAATAAGGATTCTATCGAGATTATCGGCGATAATACCGATATGTACGCACAGGGTTATTTCTTCTATGATTCAAAGAAATCCGGTGGTATAACTGTATCGCATCTTCGTTTCGGTTCTTCTCCGATTACTTCAACATATCTTATTAATAAGGCCAATTTCGTTGCCTGCCATAATCCCTCCTATGTCACCAAGTATGATATGGTTCAGGATATTGTACCGGGAGGTACTTTCCTGCTCAACTGTATCTGGTCTCCCGAGGAGCTTGACAAGGAGCTTCCCACTAAGATGAAGAGATATATTGCGCAAAACGATATTCAGTTCTACACAATCAACGGTATCAAAATTGCCGAAGAAGTTGGTCTTCTCGGCAGAGCTTCAACAATTTTTCAGTCCGCATTCTTCACGATTTCAAATATTCTTCCCATTGATAAAGCAATCGAGCTTATGAAAGCCGCAGTTGTTAAGAAGTTTTCCAAAAAGGGCGAAGCTGTTGTTAATTCCAACTGTGCAGGTATCGACAGAGGCTCGCAGGAGCTTGTTAAGATTGATGTTCCCGAGTCTTGGAAGGATGCGCAGGACGAGCCTAAGGAGCTTGAAATTAATACCAATCGTCCCGAGATGAAGAAGTTTGTTAAGGAAATTCTTGACCCTGTCGGCAGACTTCACGGCGACGATCTTCCGGTATCAAAATTTGTTGACAGTGCCGACGGCGTATATCCGCAGGGTTCAGCCGCATTTGAAAAGAGAGGAATTGCTATTTCCGTTCCAGAATGGAATTCCACAAAGTGCGCACAGTGTAACCTTTGCTCAATGGTATGTCCCCACGCTGTTATCCGTCCAGTTTGCCTTGATGAAAAAGAAGCTGCCGAGGCTCCTGCCGAAGCAAAGCTTATTGACCATAAGAAAACTCCTTATAAGTATTCGCTTATCATCTCGGCTTTCGACTGTACCGGATGCGGATCGTGCGCAAATGTATGCCCCACCAAGTCCCTTGTTATGAAGCCGATTGCTTCTCAGCTTTCCGCTCAAAAGGCATATGACGCTCTCAAGGATGTTGACGCTAAGCCTGAAACACTTACCGATAATACAATCGGCGTTCAGTTCAGAAAGCCTTATCTCGAGTTTTCCGGTGCTTGCGCAGGCTGTGGTGAAACACCTTACGCAAAGCTTGCAACACAGCTTTACGGCGACAGAATGTATATTGCAAACGCAACAGGCTGTTCGTCAATTTGGGGCGGTTCTGCTCCGTCAACACCTTATACTGTTGATAAAAACGGACACGGCCCTGCTTGGTCAAACTCTTTGTTTGAGGATAATGCAGAGTTCGGTTACGGTATGATGCTTGCTCAAAAGCAGATTCGTGAAAGACTTGCAGGCGATGCTCAGGCGCTTCTTTCCACATCGGTTGCCGATAAGGCTCAGAAATGGCTTGATACTTACGAAGATGCGCAGACCAATACCGAAGCTGCTGACGCTCTTATTGCCGCTCTTAAATCGGCAAATCTTGACGGCGAAGCAGCAGATGCCGCCGCTGATTTCCTTAAAGACGCAGATTATGCCGCTAAGAAG
>JAJQGZ010000086.1 GCA_021200075.1 Clostridiales bacterium
GGTGTTGTTGAGATATACGGTATCTTCTTCAGAATCTGCTGTAGAACCGATTATACCGCCGACATGCTTAACGGTTGTGCCGTCAGCATTTGCGATTGTAACGCCCGATTAGCTGTTTTCAATCAATGACCGTCAACATAAATTTCTATTTCCAAAATAAAGTCTGTTACATCGCTGAGCGAAAGACCGCCGCTTGTTATCGCTTCAATCAATGCGCTCATATCAATGTATGAAAGTACATCTGTGATGTCGAAATTCTACCAATCTGTGGAAAGGAGATCTGTCAAACTATCAACGCCGAATATTGAAAGCAGAGTGTCGGTATCAAGACCGAGCTTTGAAAGTATGCCGTCCTCACTTGTTACTTCATCAATAATAACGCTTAAAATATTGTTGGAAACTGTTGAAGAAGCGTAGCCGACAATACCGCCGATGTAAGCGTGATCTTCATCAATATTAAATGTACCCTCAACTCTTACATCTGTAATATGTGCACATTCCGTATAACCAAACAAGCCATAGCCGTCCCGGTCAACAGTAACCTCGCCGAGGTCGATTGTATAGCCGTTACCGTTGAATATACCTGCATACGGATTATCAGCCGTACCGATTGGTACAAACAAATCCTGTGCATAGTCGGGAACAACTATGTCGTTGAGAAGCTCTGGACAGGCGCCGCCCGAACCAAGGCTGTAATTTGTATCGCCGAACTGATTTATAATGTCTGTAATTGAATCAAAGAATCCAGGCTCATTGTCAGTAACATATTTTGAGAACCAGAACAGTTCGCCTGCATTCTCAATCTCGTAGAATGTATCGCCGTCAATAGTTGTGGTGCCCGGTGTTTCAAAAGCAAGGCAGGTGATAGTAGTACCGTCGTCACGATCATATGTTTCGTTACAGAAGCCGTATTCGTCAAATGAATATGTGCCGAGTGTCGAAACTATAGCGTCGCCGCATACGGAGCATACAACCTCGCGATAAGAAGTTACGCTGGTTAAGTCAATACTTGTGCCGAACCAGCTGTTAAGCGTCGAACCGAGCGAAGATATAATCGAAGATGCGGCTGAAGAGAAAATTTCAGTCCACTGATAATCGTGTCCTGCGCCCTCTGCGTAGCTGTCCTCATCTATAACTGCCTGTCTGCACTGTTCGCAAAGATAAGTGTTATAGCTTTCCGTACAGGTCGATACTCTTTCAATGAAGTCTTCTTCTGTCCAAACATGCGCCGAATGATCCTCAGCTGCATATTCCACATCATTTGTGAAACGGTCGCTGCCGTCGCAGAACGAATACTGATATACAATTATTGTCTCATCGCCGTCAAGGAGCGGAAGCTCATCGTAAGGCTCAGAATAATCAATATTCTGATAGAAGTACAAATCCGTAGTGCCTGAGCTGCTAAGACCGTAGGTTACCGCACCGCTTGCAAATTCGTCAGCTGTTGATTCTGTGAATTTTGTATCAATTGTAATTGTGTTGGATGAACCGAAAGTCGGAGTATCACCCTCAAGATAATAGTTTGTGTTTGAACCGGTAGCGCCCCAGTTGGTAGAAATTCTGCCCACAACAGTACCCACATAGTTCATAGTAGATCCCGTTACGGTTGCTGTGCTGTAAGAATTTTTGATAGCACCCATACTTGTTGAGTTACCGGCAAGAATTACCGAGAGAGATGCTGATCCCTGGTTAGCGTTGCCGAAGAAACCGCCGACATACTGCGTACCGTCGCTTGTAACGCTGATAGTTCCTATAGTTCTTGACTGTCTTACAAGAGTACATTCGGACTGGCTTGCAGAATCTACAAATCCGCCGACGCTGACTGCCTGTGCAGAATCGGGATTGGTGATGGTGATAGTACCTTCAAATGAAAAATTTGAAATAGTAGTGCTACCGTCAACCTTACCGATGATACCACCGATGTTGGAAACGGTTACGCCCTCGTTATTTGTGATGTTAACCATTGATACAACATTTGCAATGGTTGTATCGTTTGCAAAGCCGATAATGCCGCCTACATTTGTAGCTTCTTCCTGGATATTGAGATTACCCGCAATGGTTAAATCATAGATATTTGCGCCGCCGGTGTAAGCAAAAATACCGCATACGGAGGAAAGGGTATTTACAGTCGGATTAGACGAATCACCGTTTGTTATTGTATGGCCGTTACCGTTGAAATCACCGCTGTAAGGATATGTGCTTGAACCCATCGGGTAGTATACATGGTTGTCTGTTTCGGATATAGCAATGTCAGCCATAAGGATAGCGTCATAGCTATTGCCGGAAATTGCCTGCTGAGCTATCCAATAGAGGTTATCAGTATTGTATATCTCATAAACACCTTCGGAGTTTTGAGACGGCTCAATCGGCAGACCGCATACTGTGTAGAATCCGTTTTCACCGCTTACATGCTCGCCTGTAGCTTCTGTCACATTGTCGATATATTCGTCGCCACAGTTTGCGCAAAATGTGAAGATCGTATCCACCGCTGCCGCAGGTAGCTTCGTATGATGTAACTTCATAATTATGACACGTTGCGGTACCCTCATCTTCTACGGTATATACATCACCGCATTTTGAGCAGGTGTATGTGGTATATCCGTCGTTAGTACAGGTAGGATCGGTATATATACCCTCATAACTATGACCGGTTGCTTCCTCGCCGTATTTCTCTTTTGCCAAGCCGCAAACCGAACAAACATATTTATCATATGCCTGCTGAGTACAGGAAGCCGTAACGCTTTCGGCTAATTCATAGCTATGCGCACCGCCGTTTGCCTCACAGTCGAGAACAACAATTGTTATCTCATCTGCTACGGTTGCTTCCTTTTGAGTTGAATAAGAGCCGGAGCTGTAATTCCTCTTCATCTGGAAATGAGCGTTTATGGTAAAGGTGTATGTACCTGCCGGCAGTCCGCCCTCAAGCGTAAAGGTGGTTGTAAGCGAACTGTCCGATGAACCCGAGGAGTTCGGTGCATATGTACCGTTTGCATTGATGTTGCTGCCGAATCCGGTTGCTGTGAACGAGTAGTCGTCATTGCTCATTGTAAATATTTCATCTGTTGTAACGCAGTAATGGTACCTGAATCCGCCGCTTGCTTGGTAAGAACCGTAGGCCAGCCGATTGAAGAACCTGCTTCGCTGTAGGTTGATGATGTAAAGTATCCGCCGTCCATAACTACGGAAATATTGGTATACGGCTCAACAGTTAATACTCCGTCTGTACCGATACCCTCATATGCGTGGGTAATAAAGTCATCTCCGTTATAAACGGACGCACTGTAAGCATCATCAACCGTGTTCTGTTCATAAGTTAATGTGGTTGCCGCCATACCCGAAATCGGAAATGAAAACATTACCATTAATGCAGAAAGAACAACAGCCAAAACTTTTTTAAAAGTTTTGTTTTTCATTAAATATTATCTCCTTACTGAATTTTAATAAATAATTATTATAGCAAGTGCTGATTAAGGTACATTTAAAATGCAGATGATAATATGCCACTACTCCTGACCTAAGCGTTACTCATACTCCTCCTGTTAAAACGCCGATCCCTAATCATCGCTTAATAATAAACAATTTTGACATTTCTGAAATTGCGCATACTACAATATAATCATACATTGTTATTATAACAAAGTCAACAAAATATACATTGATTTAATGTTATAAT
>JAJQGZ010000184.1 GCA_021200075.1 Clostridiales bacterium
AAATATAATACATGGCACGGCAAAGGCATTTGAAATTGAGGAGAGCGGAATTAAAGCGGTTGTTCTTGAAAATTCGCAAAAAATATGCTGCGACTGCGTTGCACTTTGCACCGGCGGAAAGAGCTATCCGCTCACGGGTTCGACCGGTGACGGCTACACTCTTGCAAAATTATGCGGTCACACCGTTACGCCTATTAAGCCGAGCCTTGTTCCGCTTGTTTGCAGTAATAATTTTATATCGTCGCTTCAGGGTCTGTCGCTCAGGAATATATCAATCGCTCTTTATGAAAATGATAAAAAGATTTATGACGATTTCGGCGAAATGATTTTTACGCACTTCGGAGTTTCCGGCCCGGTGATTTTGTCGGCGTCAAGCCATATGGGCGACCCTCATAAAAATAAATATCATATATGTATTGACCTGAAGCCTGCACTTGATTTTGAAACGCTTGACCGACGGATTCAGCGGGATTTCAAGGAATTTGCAAATAAAGATTTTATAAATTCTCTTTCAAAACTGTTGCCTAATAAGATTATTCCTGTTATAGTTTTACTCAGTGGTATCGAGCCGTTGCAAAAGGTTAATCAAATTACGAGGGTGCAAAGGCTTTCACTCGTTTCGCTTCTCAAAAATTTCAGGGTTGATGTTACTGATTTTTGCCCTGTTGAGGAAGCGATAATTACCTCCGGCGGAGTTAATGTTAAAGAGATTGACCCGAGAACTATGAAGTCAAAAATTATAGATAATCTCTTTTTTGCAGGGGAGATTATTGATGTTGACGCTTACACGGGCGGTTTTAATTTGCAAATTGCTTTTTCCACTGCTGTTTTGTGTGCGGATAATATGTGATATGCCGCAAAGCCTTTCCCTTATTGAAATGTTGTTGTTTTGACGGGCGGATGCTATCCGCCCCTACGGAATTTTCCACGGAATTTTGATATACCCGACAAAGCTGAGATGAGGACATTGCATTATTAACAACGCCGATATATGTGAACCAAGGGCATTTTGCAGGGACGGATATTATCCGCCTGCCGTGCTTTTGTAAAAATAAATGCAAATGTTGTTTTTAAACATTTATTACATAATCATAATAATTATAATTTCACGCAGTAAAGGAGAACGATATGATAAATGTTGCCATAGACGGGCCTGCCGGAGCAGGTAAATCAACCGTAGCAAGGGGAGCAGCAAAGGAGCTGGGATATATTTATGTCGATACCGGAGCTCTTTACCGTGCAATCGCTCTCAATGCCGTAAGAAACGGCGTTATTGACAGCAACGAGGGAATAATAAATATGCTTTCCTCAACAGATGTTAAGCTTGTTTTCAAGGACGGAGAGCAGTGCGTTTATCTCAACGGCGAAGATGTTTCTTCTCTTATCCGCATTCCGGAAATATCTATGTCCGCTTCAAAGGTTTCCGCAATTCCACGGGTCAGGGATTTCCTGCTTGATCTTCAAAGAAATATTGCGAAAAATAATAATGTGATTATGGACGGCAGAGATATAGGCAGTGTGGTTTTGCCCGACGCTCAGTGCAAAATATTCCTTTTTGCTTCTCCCGAATGCAGAGCGCAAAGGCGGTATAAGGAGCATATCGAAAAGGGCGACAGCATAACATACGAGGAAGTTTTAGCCGATGTCAACAGGCGTGATTATCAGGATTCGCACCGTGAAGTTGCGCCGCTTAAACCTACAGAAGAATCCGTTATGTTCGACACCACCGGTTTGGAATTTGAGCAGTCCGTTGCAAAAGCCGTGGAAATTATCAAGGAAAGCATAAACGAAAATTTGTAATTCATCGTGAGAAAAGAGGGACTTTCAACCGTATGAAGGAATTTGACTATTCACAGGTTAAGCATTATAAGCTTTATAATTTTATAAAAAAAGTATTCGGGCCTCTATTTAAAATTATGTATAAAATTGAATTTAAAGGGCTTGAAAATCTACCTGCCTCCGGCACAAGATACATAGTGGCTATTAACCATACCTGCGCATTTGACCCGGTGTTTGTCGCTTGTCCGAAACAGGTTCCGCTGCTTCATTTTATGGCAAAGGCCGAGCTTTTTAAAAATCCTGTTGTCGGTTGGTTCATAACCCATATGTACGGTTTCCCGGTAAAGAGGGGAAAGGGCGATACCTCCGCCATAGATTACGGCATAAAAATACTTGAAGAGGGTCATGTAATGGCGATATGCCCGGAGGGTAAGAGAATAAAGGATAAGGACGGCGTTCCGCAAAAAGCAAAGGCGGGCGTGGCTGTTATCGCAAAGGCGACCGGAGCCGATGTTCTCCCTGTTGCAATATGCTGTGACGGTAAGATAAAGGCAGGTAAAAAGGTTGTTGTCTCATACGGCAAATTGATTAGAAATTCCGATATGGGGCTTGACGGAGAAGATGTCGGCCCTCACGCAATTAAGGATGCCGCTAATATGGTAATGGATAAAATAACTGAGCTTTGGGAGGCGGAAAGGCAATAATGATAAAGCTTGCCGAAAGCGCCGGCTTCTGCTTCGGCGTAAACCGAGCCGTCAATCTTGTGTACGAGCTTGTTGAAAAAGATGAAAAGGTATGCACCCTCGGGCCTATAATTCATAATAACCAGCTTGTAAATGACCTTGAGAGCAAGGGTGTTAAAATTATAGACGATGTCGGCGAATGTCCCGACGGCTATAAAGTGATAATCAGGACGCACGGAGTTGAGAAATCTGTCATTGACAAGGCGCAGAGTATGGGTGTTGATTATATCAACGCAACCTGCCCGTTCGTTTTGAAAATTCACAAAATTGTATCCGAACAGCCAAGAGGAACGGTCACTCTGATTGCAGGGGACGAAAATCATCCCGAGGTCAAGGGTATCCGTTCTTATTGCCGTGGCGAGAGCTTTGTGTTTAAAAATTCCGAAGAGTTGAAAAAAATTCTTGAAGAAAATCAATTGAGTGAAGAAAAGTCACCAATTTGTGTTTCTCAGACAACATTTTCACTAAAAGAATGGAAAAAATGCGAGAAAATTCTAAAAAAACTATATACAAATTTCAGAATTTATAGTACAATATGTAATGCCACAGCCGATAGGCAGGAAGAGGCGGCGAAGATTTCACTCGAGAGTGACGCCGTTATTGTCATCGGAGGCAGGCATTCTTCCAATATCTGCAAGCTCAGAGATGTATGCAGTGCAAATGCGCCTACCTTTTTGATAGAGACTGCGCAGGAGCTTAAAGATATTGATTTGAGCAAATACGGGAATATTGGAATAACTGCCGGGGCTTCGACACCCCCAGTAATAATCAAGGAGGTACTAAAATCCGTGTCCGAAGAAATTAATGAAAAGGAAGTTGAAACAACTTCAGCCGTAACTGAAGAAGTTGTGGAGACAGCAGATGCCGCTGAGAAGCCCGCTGAGGCTGCTGTCGAAGCATCTATTGATGGTGAGGCGACCTTCAAAGAACTGCTTGAAAAGTCATTCAGAGAAGATGAAAACAGCAAATTAGTAACCGGCACCGTTGTCAACATAACACCTACAGAGGTTTATGTTGATGTTGAGGGACGCAAGCAAACGGGCGTTATTTCGCTCGCAGACCTCTCCACCGAACCTGTCAGCGACCCTAATGAGGTCACTTATACACATCTGACGATTCAGACGAATAAGACGGAGTAGATCTCGGTGTT
>JAJQGZ010000157.1 GCA_021200075.1 Clostridiales bacterium
TTTTTGCTTTGCTGTTTTTTTACAGCTCCTTTAGTTTATTTTGCGTATATACTCTATTTTGTTGTGACTTTTTTGACCGCTGACCATTTGGAGTAAACTTTCTTGCCGTTTACGGTTTTGTATGTGCGGACACGGACATAGTAGGTTTTTTCTTTGATTTTAAACCTTTTATGGTTTTTGAAGTCTTGCTCGCGCCTTTTACGGTAACGGTCTTTTTGTTTTTGGTGAATTTTTTGTTGGTGGCATATTGTACTTGATAGCCTGTTACATTCGCCTTTTTCTTCCAAGTTACTTTAAAAGCCTTGCTATTTTTCGTGAGCTTTTTGATTTTGGTCTTTTTGAGCTTAGCAGTAGAAGTTGTGTCGGTTGTACTTGTATCATCACTTGCAGATGTTACGGCATTTGTTGTTGCCTGATTTTGACTGCCGGAAGTAGCCGTACCGTTTGAACTGCCGGCACCGCTTTGTGAAGAACTTGAACCACTGTTTGAAGCAGTATCCGAACCGCTTGCAGTGCTTGTATCTGTATTGCTTCCGTTCGCTGTACTTGTACCGGTATCTGTTGTCGAACTGCTACTGCCGGCTGTGCCTGTGCTGCCCTGTGAACTGCCTTGTGTTGAATCCGATGAAGCTACATAATCGGGATTTACCGCACCGCAAGCTGTGCAGTACTGACCGTTGCTGTCATAACTGTGACCTGTTGCTGGGATTGCGTAGTATATATAAGTATCACCGCAGGCTGTGCAAGTGCAAATTATATAACCTTCTGCTGCACAAGTTGGGTTTGCTACTGTTGTAGTTTAATTATGAGCCGTTGCTGAAACTGTATCAGATGTATATGTATCTCCGCATACTGAGCAGGTATAAGTTGTATAACCTTGCTCCGTGCAGGTCGGAGCTGTTACAACCGATATATAGTTATGACCGAGTGCCGGTATGATTTCCGTATATGAATACCAACAATCGTTACAAGTGTATGTTTTTATACCATCAGCAGTACAAGTAGCGGTTTTAATTATAACACCACTACCATAGTTATGTTCTAATACCAGTGTATAATCACCTGTATAAGAGTACCCACAAACTGAACAAGTATAAGTTGTATATCCTTGTGTTGTACAAGTCGGCTCGGTTGTAACCGCATAACTATATATACAAGGCTCCGTGTTTTGATAGCTGTCTGAAGCGTCGCAACCGTCCGCTGTACAGGTTATACGTATGTGTGCCGTTGTTGTTGGAAACCGCTACTGCACCCGTGAAGTCGTGATCATGAGTAATAAAAATAATTCTTTCATTATATGTAAGAGCCTCCTGTGTATCTGCAAAAGCGGTTAAATCAAGTCCTGCGGTAAGGCTGAGAAGCATAGCAAAGGATAAAATCAAGCTTAAAAATCTTTTCATAATTTTCACCCAAAATCAAAAAATATTCTTTAATTAGATTATATGACAAATTGTCATAATTGTCAATAGTGAATTATGACATAATGTCATTGGTGATTGATTTGGGAAATAATCTTAAAAAATTGAGAAAAGAAAAAGGCTTCACACAGCTTTCAATGCAAATGCATACCGGAATAGACCAATCTCTGATATCAAAATATGAATCGGGAGAGCGTGTTCCGCCTACGGAAACGCTGATACTGCTTGCCGATTTTTTCGGTACAAATATTGATTATCTTTTGGACAGAACAGATAATCCGAAAAAAATTTAACAGCTCCGCAATTTAATCTGCGGAGCTGTTTTTATATAATCATCAGTATTAATTATCCGTCAATTTCCATTTTTTCTTTTCTTGCTTCTTCAAGCTGGAACTGGGCTTTTTCCTTTGTTTTGCCGGTGTAATCGTTAAAGAACATCGGAATTATTGTAAGCAGGAAGCCGATTGCCGGAACAATTGTAACAAGTGCAAGCAATACCTTTTGAGTTTCAACCGACTGCTGGAAGAATATCTGCCTGCCCTCAACATCGACAAGGGATTTATCAACCGCTTGGAAATCGGTGGTGTCGAGAAGCTGACCGAAAACGAAAGTAGCTATTGCGGCATTTACCTTTGAAAGGAAAGTCTGGAACGAGAAGCAGACGCCCTCGTGCCTTTCCCCTGTTTTCCATTCAAGATAATCAACCGAGTCGGCGATAAGAGCATATGTGATTACATTGTAGATGCCGAGCGGTAAGCCCATAAGGAACAGGAATACCCAAAGCACATAGATACTGAAATTGGTAACATCTGCACTGATTACAACATAGCACAGAGCGTGTACAACAAGACCGAAAATTGCCGAACCGATATAAATTTGCTTCAAAGAAAACTTCTTCCTAAGCATTGGGAAAATCGCCATAGCGGGAACCATTCCGACGCCAATTGCAACGGTAAGAGTTGTTACTATAGTTCCTCTCGGGATCCAGAAATCATATGCCGCCGCAGCGTCTACATTGCTGAGAACATTGCCGGAGGAGTCAAATATTTGGCTGAAATCCGTGAAGTTTTGAATAACAAGATAGTTGCCGATATAGTCTGCACACTGGTTTGCAGTAACCATTGTAGAACCTAAAATGCTGGCAAATATTACAATGATGAGAAGCTTATCCTTGCGCAAAACCGCAAATGTTTCCCTAAACGACGGGGTGCTGTCGGATTTGGGCACTCTCTCTTTGGATACAAAGAATATCAAAATTGAAAGTCCGCAGCCGAGAAGTGCGAAAATAACGCCGCTTACGAAAAAGCCCTTTGTGTAGCCCAAATTGCTCTGATACAAAATCGGAACAAGCAGTGCCGGCAATATACCACCGAATGTTGAACCTAAACGAGCGGTTGAGATAAACGAAGTTCTCTCACTTTCAAGCGGAGTGATAACGGACGAAAGACCCCAAAACGGAACATCCTGAACGGTGAATGCTACGCCCCATAAAATATATGTAATAAGCGCCCATACAAACGCCCCTGTCGAACCCTGCTCAAACGGAGCGGTGAACAGCAAAATTGTACAAATTGCAATAGGCACGGGAGCAAAAAGCAAATAAGGTCTCATCTTGCCCCATTTTGACCTTGTTCTGTCAACAATCATACCCATAAGCGGGTCGTTGATTGCGTCAAAAACTCTGCCGATTAATATAATCGTTGTACCCTGGCTGAGGGTTAAGCCGGCGCCGTTTTGGAAAAACACCAATGTGAACATAGACATCAATGTATAAATTCCCGATCTGCCGAATGCGCCGACCGTAAAGCAAGCTCGTTCTTTAAGTGTTAAATATTTCTTTTGATTGCTTGTTTTATTGCTCATTACTTCCTCCTTTTTATAACTGCGGGCAATATTACGGGCTTTTCCTCCTGCGCAAGCTTCATTTGCCTGAGCAGAAGTTTTTTCATTTCACTGCGAACAGAAGAATATTCGCTGTCCTTGATTAAATTATTCTTTTCATTCGGATCTTTTTCCAAATCGTAAAGATAATTTTCAAAATAAATATGAGATTTATGATGAACGTAGCCTGTTACGGCGGCGTCACGCACCTCGTATTTATATCTGTCGGTTCTTATCGCTCGTGAATTTGACGCTTCACTTATCTGGATAAATACACAGTCACGCTTATCATCGGGATTATCCCTTTGCCGTGCCAAATCAACGCCCATATACGAATCCGGTATCGGGATACCTGCAAGGGAGAGCAGGGTCGGCGGAAGATCAATTAGGGACGACAGCCTCTTTTTTCCTCTTGCCGCCGTCAAAACCTCCGCCCTTTATAATAAGCGGAGTATGCGCCGCACTTTCGTGACAGGAACGCTTGTATTCCGGATTTCTCGTTTTAAAATGACTGCCGTGGTCGCTTGTGAAAATAATCGCGGTGTCGTCGTAAATACCCATTTCCTTAAGCTTATCGACAAGCCTGCCTACATTATAATCAATCCTGTTGATTGCGAAAATGTAATCCGGGTACATTTTGTCGTAATCGCCCTTAAAAAAAAGAAAGGTCGGGCGGAATAGGATAATTTTTAAATTTTTCAACCGTTGGTTTATAGCCCTCGTATGTATGCCTGTCGTTTTGGTGGTGCGGTTCAAGTTGACTTATGAACATAAAAAACGGTTTGTCCCTGTCGCAATTATCTAAATACTCCAGGGCATAATCATTTATACGATCGGCTCTGTAGCCTTTAAAATCAAGCTTATTGCCGTTTTCATCAAACAAATAACCGTCATATCCGTGGGAGGTAAATTCAAGCACATCAGCTCCTCGGAAATACTGATATTCGCCCAAACGGTCTTTGGGAACAGCGGTTTTTTCGCAATGAAGTCCGATATTCGGCAATCTGTCAGACGCCAAATGCCACTTGCCTATATATGCGGTCTGATAACCTGCATTGTTAAAATAGTGGGCAAGAGTGGGTCTGTCCTTAGGAAGCGCAATACCGTTCCAATAACAGCCGCACTGAGTGGCATAAACCCCTGTCTGCAAGCAAGCTCTGGCAGGCCCGCATACCGGCTGGCAGGTGAAGTTATTTTCAAACCAAACACCGTCCTCGGCAAGCGAGCAAACATTGGACATCACCGTTTCATTTACGGTATCCCATCGCTGCTGATCCGTAAAATAAAATATTATGTTTTTTGTTTCATATAAATAATACCCCTTAAATCAAATAAAACAAAAACGGTTTGTTTAAATGAGATATTACAACCGATTTAACGCAATATCCTTTATTACCTCGCCGGCGATAATCAAACCTACCGTCGGCGGAACAAATGCATTGCTGCCCGGAATACTTCTTTTTTTGCCGTATTGCGAATTACGGCTTTCGGAATCAATGCAATTATCCTCACTTTGTACCTGCATATCGTTTAACGGCTTCAACGCTTCTTCCCTTGAATAAACGACCTTGAGCTTTTTTACGCCGTGCTTTTTAAGCTCTCTGCGCATCACCTTAGCAAGAGGGCAAACACAGGTGTCGTAAATATCGGCAACCTCAAATGCGGTTGGATCAAGCTTATTACTGGCGCCCATTGAGCTGATAATGGGAGCATTCGCCTCCTGCGCATTCACGGCAAGAGCAATTTTACCCGATACGGTATCTATTGCGTCAACGATATAATCATATTTAGTAAAATCAAATTCATCAGAGTTTTCGGGAAGAAAAAATTTTTTATGCTTATTTATTTTCAGATTAGGATTAATCTCAAGCAATCGCCTTTCTGTGCAGTCAACCTTGTATTCGCCTACAGTTTTATGCGTGGCGAAAATCTGGCGGTTGATATTGGTAATATCAACCGTGTCGTTATCTATTATATCAAGCGTTCCTATACCGCTTCTGACCAAGGCTTCCGCCGTATATCCGCCGACACCGCCGATACCGAAAACCGCAACCCGACTTTCGGCAAGCCTGCGCATTGCTTCATCGCCGAAAAGAAGCTGAGTTCTTGAAAACTGATTTGCCATATTCTGACTTCCCGTAAATTCAAATACCTTTTAAATATTCAATCGCACCATAAAGAGCGTTTGCACCATCTGCAACTGCGGTAACAACCTGCCTCAACGGCTTTTTGCGAATATCGCCGGCAACAAACAGACCGCCGATATTAGTTTTGCAGTCCTCATTTGCAACAACATATCCGTTTTCAACCTCAATAGGCAAATTCAAAAGACAATCCGTCGCAGGAGCAGTACCCACGGCGATAAAAACAGCGTTTGTATCAAAGCTTCTTTCGCCGTTTTTATCCTTTATCAAAACAGAGTTTACGATTTTATCTCCGTTAATTTTAATAATATTAGTACCTATAAAGCAGAAACATTCGGCAGTGCAAGCGTTTTATCGACTCTCGACTTCGCCGCACGGAATGCAGTACCCCTGAGCATAAGGGTAACGCTTTTGCAAATTGAAGCAAGGTACATTGCGTCCTCGACAGCGGTATCTCCGCCGCCTGCGACAATTACATCCCTATCGGCAAAAAAATGCGCCGTCACAAAGAGCGCAGTATGAAACTCCCCTGCCGGTAAATTCCTTTTCACCGGGGATATTCAATTTCCTCGGCACAGCGCCCGTTGCGGCAATAACGCACTTGGATTTAACCGTGTCGCCGGAGTGCGTATTAACAATAAATTCATTATCGCATTTTTCTATGGATTTTGCAATAAAAAGTTCAATTTTTGCGCCTAATTTTACCGCCTGCCCCCTGACCTTTTCAGCCAAGTCCGCACCGCTTATAGCGGAAAGCCCCGGATAATTTTCCACTTCAAATGCAGAAGCAATCTGACCGCCGCCGAAACTGTCCTGCTCCAGTACGGTAAAATTAAGCCCCGCTCTTGAAGCGTAAATTGCAGAAGTAAGACCTGCCGAGCCTACTCCGATTATTACTAAATCGTACATTGTAACCGCCTTTCGGTGATGTGACACAGTTAAAATTTATATTTTATACGGACATACAATCGTCCCTGCAAGTCGCCGGTAAAACACAATTTTGCACAGCGAAGCAAACAGCCGTGCTTTTATTATTTCCTTTTTATGCTGAAATAATGCGTTGCATTGTACAAGCCGTTTTTTTGCTTAAAGTAAATTTTATAATTATCCTCCGCCATATCGGTAAGAGGAATAGGGTCGGTGCTGACTGTTCTGATAAAATATTCGGGTCTTTCCTGCTTAGTATCGGAAAAATCCCTCAAATAAGTATGCTTTTCACCGACAAAATAAATACCGAGAAGCAAATGGTCTACAACAGAAACATAAAGGGTGTCGTCCATTATATACATAGATATTCTCGCCATATCCTGCTCCGGGTCGATATAAAAATCGTGATTTTTTTTTGCTTCCTCAGTCAGTCTTTCTTTTCTGTCGTTTTCGGTTGCGTCACATTCCTCAAGCACCGGCTCAGGCAATTCCTTGGCGGAGCTTACATCAATACCGTTGCAGGGAATTACAGGATAATTCCTGCCGAGATCGTAGCTTGTGTCAATATCCATAGCACGGGACATTTCGTCAACCGCAAACTCAAACTTGTAAGCCCTGTAATAGCCGTGGTTAATTGCGAATTTATTAAGCTCCTCGCCGGTTTCGTAATCAAATTCGACAACCGAACTTTTCGACTTGGATGAATTACTGCCGAACTTCTCCTTACTGAGCTTTCCGCTCATCGCCATAATTCTGCCGGCTTTCGTCTCGTAAACGGCGTTGGAGCGGATATTGCTCCTTTGAATCGGATATGATTTAAACAGGCTGACGGTATTTTTCTTTTCGTTCAAGGTGTAAATTCTTACATAAGAATCCGGCTTACCGTCGTAAAAATCCACCTTTCGCCTTGCCTGAGTATGGTTATCGTAAATAATCAAATGCTTGGTATCGGGATTGCCGTCCAAATCCTCGTCGAGAATATAAGCAGCGTGCGACTGATAAAACCACTCGATATTATCTCCGACAGGCTTAAGCACCTTGTCCTCAACCGTCGTACCTTTCCAGAAAAGCGGATTAGCCAAAATCCAAAGAAGCTCCTTTTTCTCATAATCAAGCTTGATTACGGAATGAAGATTTCTCAGGCAAACCATCAATGTACGCTTGTCCTCGTTCATCTGAAGTGTATTAAGATGCGCCCAGTCTGAGGAATCTATAAACTTCGGGTCAAGATAATCCTTGATGTAAATTTCCTTTAATACATCGCCCGTTTTGCGGTCAAGCTCTATTACGGAATCCTCAAATGTCGTACCCTCAACGGCACTGCTACCCATAACCAAATTGCCGTTTTTAAGCTCTGCATAATCGTGATGCGAGCCCTTTTCAATATTATAAATTTTACGAAATCTGCCCATTTGGTCAACCTCCGTAAGCTGTGTGGAGGTGGGGTTGGTGCAGGTGATTCTTGTAATCCTTTTGCTTAAAAACAGGAATTTTCCGCCCGATATAGGCTGGAAGCCGTAGGTTTTTGGCGACATAGCAAAACAAAAACGCAAATCTCCGTTTTTGTCAAACGCATACGGAGACACTCCGTCGTCGCCGCCGTATACAAGAGTGTAATCGTAAAGATAATCGGTTTTTGAAAATTCCTTGGTAACCTTTATTTGTGCGTCATTTCCCTTTAACGCAGGAACAGCAAGCTTAAATTCTCTTTCGGCTTTTACCGCAGAGCTTTCGTCAGTGACCGTAAGAACAACAGTATTTTCCCAATCGGGATAAAG
This sequence comes from Clostridiales bacterium, assembly GCA_021200075.1. Classification (GTDB taxonomy): domain Bacteria; phylum Bacillota; class Clostridia; order Oscillospirales; family Acutalibacteraceae; genus Eubacterium_R. The sequence goes on from JAJQGZ010000157.1 coordinate 8,149, forward strand.
CCCCATAATCGGAACACGATGTTCCCTGCATTTAGGAGCTTTATATTCCAAATCGCAGTCGGCTGTTTTGCCCTTAACAAGCACCTTGACACTGCACGGCTCTTTTGTATTAAAAACAGCCAAAGCGCACAGCGGCGCATACTTATAGGGATTAACAAGCACGAGTATTCTGTGCAGGGTGTATTTTCCGCTTTTTTGCAAATCGTTGATTGCACTTTCAACCGCAAGAGAATACTGCGGATATGAATTTGCAAAACGAATATCGGTATCAATTTCAATATCCGTCTTTTTCTTCATAAGAGGAATATACTCACTTGCCAGCTTTTCCGTATAGGATGCCTGCTTAATAACTATTTCCTCGCCGAAGTAATCAACATATGTCGATTTAAGCTTTCTTTTTACCCTTTTTGCAAAACTCGGATTGCTTTTACTATGTTCTTTACTTTCAGACGCCATATTTTTCCAACTCTCCCATAATGTAATTTACGCTTTCCTCAATGGTTTTGCCCGTTGCGTCAATTGTTATCTGAGGAGTGCGAGGAGGCTCGTAATCGCTGGATACGCCGGTAAAATCGGAAATTTCATTTTCCCTTGCTTTTTTATAAAAGCCCTTTATATCTCTTCTTTCACATTCCTCAATCGGAGTGCTAACATAAATTTCGATAAAATCGTCTTTGCCGACAATTTTCCTTGCGTTGTTCCTGTCCTTTGCATAGGGAGATACCAAAGCCGCAATCGCAATAAGCCCCGCATCGTTCATAAGCTTGCAGACCTCTGCAACTCGCCTGATATTTTCCGTTCTGTCTTTCTTTTCAAAGCCGAGATTGTTGTTGAGTCCGAGCCTTACATTATCGCCGTCAAGTATCATCGTGTGCCTGCCGTTTGCTACAAGACGCTTTTCAACCTCGTTTACAAGAGTGGATTTACCCGCTCCCGAAAGACCGGTGAACCACAGAGTTTTAGGTTGCTGAGCCTTTTGCCCCGCTCTGATTTCCCTTGTAATTGACATTTGGTGCCATACGATATTATCATCGTATCTTAACACCTTTTCAACCACACCGCAGGCGGAGGTCATATTTGAAACTCTGTCGATTATAATAAGCTCGCCGAGAGTTTTATGTTTTTTAAATTCGCTTATCGGAATTTCCTCGTCAAGAATAATCTCGCAGGCGGCGATTTCATTCTTCGTAATATATGAAGCCTCAGGCTTTTCGCCGCTGTTGATGTCAGTTTTGAAAATAATTTTCTTTATGCTGCCGGTAATTTTCCTTGTACCGAGCTTAATGAAATATTCCTTGCCGACGCTGAGGTGCGAATCGTCCATCCACAAAAGCGTTGCGTTAAAGCGCCTTGCGGTTTTTATACCGCTGTCCTTAGAAAGAACGCTACCCCTTGAAACATCAATTTCTCTGTTAAGAGTTATCGTAACTGGCTGACCCTCAAATGCGCTTTCGCTTTCCTTATCGCCGATTGTGATTGATTTTACTTCCGCTTTTTCATCACTCGGCAAAGCGGTTACCTCATCGCCGATATTAACGGTGCCCGCTTCAATCTGGCCCTGGAATCCTCTGAAAGTTCTGTTAGGTCTGCACACCCTTTGAACCGGCATATAAAATCCCGCTTCGTCATCGGCGGTTTTAACCTCAACATTTTCAAGATAATCCAAAATCGGCTCGCCGGTATACCAAGGCATATTCTCCGATTTTTCGGTTATATTATCGTCCTCGGTCGCCGATACGGGAATAATCTTGACATTTTTGAGCTTCAGTTCATCTGAAAGAGCTTTTATCTGCTCCTCAATCTTTTCAAAAACAGCATTGTCATAGGACACCAAGTCCATTTTATTAACGGCAAAGACAAAATAATTAATGCCCATAAGACTGCATATCCTTGCGTGGCGTTTTGTCTGTACCAAAACTCCCTGTGACGCATCGACAAGAATAATTGCCAAATCGGCAAACGACGCTCCCACAGCCATATTCCTTGTATACTGCTCGTGACCCGGAGTATCGGCAACGATAAACGAACGCTTATCGGTTGTAAAATAACGGTAAGCAACATCTATAGTAATGCCCTGCTCCCTTTCCGCCGTAAGTCCGTCAAGCAAAAGAGAATAGTCTATATCACCGTCGGTTGAACCGACCTTTGAATCAAGAACAAGCGCTTCCTTTTGGTCGGCAAAAAGGAGCTTTGCATCGTACAATATATGCCCGATAAGAGTTGACTTACCGTCGTCAACGCTTCCGCAGGTTATAAATTTAAGCAAATCGTTCATTAGAAATAGCCCTCTCTCTTTCTCTTTTCCATACTCGCAGAGCCGCCGTCGCTGTCTATTACTCGGCTTGTCCTTTCACTTTCAACGGCTGAAAGCGTTTCCTCAATAATTTCATCAATCGTTGTTGCAGTGGATTCAACACCGCCGGAAAGAGGATAACAGCCGAGAGTTCTGAATCGAACGCTCTTCATCATCGGCTTCTCACCGGGATTAAGCCTCATTCTGTCATCGTCAACCATAATCAAATTTCCGTCACGCTCAACGACCGGACGAACCGCCGCAAAATAGAGGGGAACTATCGGTATATTTTCTCTTTTTATATACTGCCAAATATCCGTTTCCGTCCAGTTGGAAATTGGGAAAACTCGGATACTCTCGCCCTTTTGAATTTCTGTATTATAGAGCTTCCACATCTCGGGGCGCTGATTTTTGGGATCCCACGCCTGAGCCGAATTTCTGAAAGAGAAAATCCTTTCCTTTGCTCTGCTCTTTTCCTCGTCCCGTCTTCCGCCGCCGAACGCCGCCGTAAAGCCGTATTTATTGAGTGCCTGCTTGAGCGCCTGAGTTTTCATTATATCCGTATAAGCCGCACCGTTGTCAAACGGATTTATGCCTTTTTTAACTCCGTCCTCGTTGATATATTCAAGCATTTCTATGCCTAACTCTTTTGCGGTTTTGTCACGGAACTCTATCATTTCCTTGAACTTCCATGTTGTATTTACATGCAAAAACGGAAACGGAGGTTTTTGCGGATAAAACGCTTTCATCGCAAGATGAAGCATTACCGAGGAATCCTTGCCGATTGAATAAAGCATAACCGGCTTTTCGCATTCCGCCGCCACCTCTCTCATTATGTATATCGCTTCCGCTTCAAGCTTATCAAGATGGGTTAATTTACTCATAATTTTGATACCTTTCTGAATTTTGTCGGAGCTTTTATTATATTCTATACAATTATATTCTATATAATTGTATAGAATATAAAATAATAGTTTATCTTATCCTATTTCGTGAAAAAAGTCAATAGATGAGTAAAAATATGTCACCTTTTGCACAAAAATTCACATTTAAAAGTAATAAAAATCAAAAAGAGCCTGTTTATAAAAACAAACGGCAAAACAAAAAGCTCCCCGACTGACAAGGAGCTTTTGTAATATGAAAAAATATTATCTCTTTGAGAACTGGGGCGCACGACGAGCCTTTTTGAGACCGGGCTTTTTCCTTTCCTTCATACGAGGGTCACGAGTGAGGAAGCCTGCCTTTTTAAGCGTCGGGCGAAGAGCCTCGTCATACTGAAGCAAAGCTCTTGATATACCGTGGCGGATAGCACCTGCCTGACCGGTTACACCGCCGCCGTTTACACGGCAAACGATGTCGAACTTTTCGGTAGTTTCCGTAAGAGCGAGGGGCTGACGAACGATAAGCTTGAAAGTTTCAAGTCCGAAGTAATCGTCTATATCCCTGTCGTTAATTGTTATTTTACCGGTACCTGCATAAATACGCACACGGGCAACGGATTCTTTTCTTCTGCCTGTTCCGTAGAAGTACGGATTAGTTTCATACATAAGTCAGATACCTCCTGTTAAAATTCCCAAGCTTCGGGCTTCTGAGCCTCGTGCTTGTACTGATCGTCCTTGTAGATACGGCATCTTGTAAGCTGCTTCCTGCCGAGAGTGGTATCGGGCACCATACCCTTAACAGCGAGCTTCATAACAAAATCGCTCTTATTCTCCATAAGGGTACCGTACTTGATTTCCTTCAAATTTCCGATATATCCCGAATGGTGCTGATAAAGCTTTTTGTTGAGCTTATCGCCTGTGAGAACAACCTTATCCGTGTTTACGATAATGACAAAATCACCGCAGTCAACATTTGGTGTGAATATTGCCTTATGCTTGCCTCTGAGGAGAACGGCGGCTTCCGAAGCTACTCGTCCGAGAGACTTGCCTGCGGCATCAATTACATACCACTTGCGTTCGATTTCGTCAGCTTTCGGCATATATGTTGACATAATCAAATCCTCCGTAATTTATTGCGACATCACGGCTGTGCCGAACGGGTCGCTTTTTCTATTGCCCGAATATAATAACACAGAGAAAAAATATAGTCAACAAAAATTTTTTATTAATTTTATTTTTAATGTAACTTTCTCGTTTTTTCTCGTTTTTTCTTGCATTTAGACACAAAAATCTAATTTATTATTTATGAAAAAATTTCAAATTTGGGGGTGCTATTACGGACGGTTGTTCATTAAACCTTACAATTTCGGCTCTCGCCTGTGCAATGGCAAAAGGGAAAAACCACGCAGCAGCTTACCCTGCTGTCGGTATTTTTTATCAGCTCGGAGACACATTTTGCCACAATCGCCGCCTGCAACGACGGTGAAAACGGCACGAATACGCCGAGTATCGATGGCGACATAAATATATCTTGAAATCCTACTGAAACGGTAGTATAATAACCGTATATAAAAAACAGCAAGGCGGATACCTATGAAAATAAACGAAATATTAAAGAATAACAAGGTTACGGTCTCTTTTGAAATATTCCCGCCAAAGGAGTGGGCAAAGATAGAAGACACCAAGGCGGTAATAAATGAAATGGCAAAAGATAAGCCGTCATTTATGAGCGTGACATACGGAGCGGCGGGGACGACAAGCGGTTTCACCTGCGAGATTGCAAACGCCGTAAAGAGGACGGGTACTCCCGTGCTTTCCTACCTCACCTGCTATAACGCAACAAAGGAAAAGATAAATTCCGTTTTGGATGAGCTGGAAAAAAGCAAAATCGAGAATGTGCTTGCTTTGAGAGGCGATATTCCCGACGGCTTTGAGCCGAACGAAAATTACTGCTACCGTCACGCCTGCGAGCTTGTGAGCGAAATAAAAGCGAGGAGGAATTTTGCATAGGCTGAGCCTGTTATCCCGAAATGCACCCCCCGAATCCCCGGACAGGGTTGAAGACATTGCAAGGCTTAAAGAAAAGGTTGACTGCGGTCTCGATTTCCTTACGACCCAGATGTTTTTTGATAACGATAAGTTCTACAATTTCCGTGAAATGTGTGTTATCAAAGGAATTAACATTCCGATAATCGCCGGAGTTATGCCGATAACAAACGCAAAGCAGATTAAAAGGAGCGTCGAGCTTTCCAACTGTACGCTGCCGAAAAAATTTATAAAAATTATGGAACGCTTCGGCGATAATCCCGACGCTATGAAGCAAGCCGGAATCATCTATGCCACCGAGCAGATAATAAATTTGCTTGCAAACGGCGTTGACAACATACATATATATACTATGAACAAGCCCGATTGTGCGCATAAAATCACGCAGGGGCTGTCGGCAATAATCAACGAATAAGAAAATATTAAAATTCAAGATGAACAGTAATGAATAAAACCGAAATACTGCATTATCTGCGCACCTCGTCCAAGACCGAAGACGAACGGCTTCTGGCACTGATAGATTCCTGCTGTGACGAGGTAAACAAATGCGTCAGACCGAAAACGATACACAGAATATTCGACTGCAAAGCAACCGGTGACAGGCTGATAATATCAGACTATGAATTTATCAGCCAAAGGCTTGCGAAAAATCTTGACAGCTGCAATCGGGTATGCGTATTCGCCGCCACTCTCGGCACAGAAAGCGACAGACTGCTGAGAACCTATGCCCCGACGGATATAACCAAGACTATGGTTTTGCAGGCTTGCCTTGCTTCAAAAATCGAAGAGGTACGCGACAGCCTTGAGGAAGAACTGAAAGAGGGCGGAATGAAGCTTCGCCGCAGATATTCTCCCGGGTATTTTGACCTCGATATTAAAGAAAACAAAAAGCTTTTTGAACTTATGGATATTACGAAACGGATAGGTCTGACACTTACGGACACATACCAAATGGTGCCGACAAAATCCGTAACAGCTTTTACAGGAATAGAAAATGATTAAATTTTTTGACGGCGGATTAGGTACAATGCTCAATCTTTCGGCAGGAGAGCTGCCCGAACAACTGAATATTACCAAGCCTGAAAGGGTGCTTGCCGTACATCAAAAATACGCAGAAGCCGGCGCCGAATATATATCAACCAACACTTTCGGCGCAAATTCGCTCAAATACAACAATGTAGGCGAAATAGTGCGTACCGGAGTGGCTTCAGCCAACAAGGTAGGCAAAAACCGTGTTTGATATAGGCCCCACCGGTAAGCTATTAAAACCGATGGGCGACCTCGATTTTGAAAAAAGCGGTTGAACTTTTTGCCGAGGTGGTAAACGCCGGTAAGGACGGTTGCGACGCCGTTTTAATCGAAACGATGAGCGATACCTATGAGCTGAAAGCCGCTGTGCTTGCGGCAAAAGAAAATTGCTCTCTTCCGATATTTGCGTCGATGATATTTGATGAAAAAGGCAGGCTGCTGACAGGTGCGGATGTTAAATGCGCCACAGCAATGCTTGAGGGTCTCGGAGTTGATGTAATAGGCTTCAACTGCGGACTTGGCCCAAAGCAGATGATACCGCTCTTAAAAGAACTAAGGGAATACACTTCGCTTCCGATTTTAATTATGCCGAATGCAGGCTTGCCGGAATCCGTTGACGGAAAAACCGTTTACAATGTTTCCCCCGATGAATTTGCCGTTGATATGCAGGAGATTGCAAAAATCGGAGTATCATACCTCGGCGGCTGCTGCGGAACTACGCCCGAGCACATAAAGAAGATGATAAACCTTTGCTCCGACATACCCGACAGCGTACCCGAAAAGAAAAACATCACGCTTGTAACATCATATTCAACCGCTGTTGAAATCGGCAGGGTTCCTGTTGTTGTCGGCGAAAGAATTAATCCCACCGGCAAAAAGCTTTTTAAAGAAGCTTTGCAAAACAACAATATTGAATATATCATCAAAGAGGGAATCAATCAGCAGGAAAAGGGCACTCACATACTCGATGTAAATATCGGTCTGCCTGAAATTGACGAGGTTAAAATGCTAAGCGACGCCGTGTATAATTTGCAAAGCGTACTCCCCCTCCCTCTCCAGCTCGATTCATCAGACCCGAAAGCTCTTGAAAAAGCGCTACGCATATATAACGGCAAGGCGATGATTAATTCCGTAAACGGCAAGCAGAAATCTATGGAAGAGATTTTTCCGCTTGTTAAAAAATACGGAGGAGTTCTCGTCTGCCTATGTCTTGACGAAAGTGGAATACCCGATACCAGACAGGGCAGAATCGAAATTGCAGAAAAGATAATTGCAAAAGCCGAGGAATACGACATTGATAAAAAGACCTTGTTGTTGACGCTCTGACAATGACAATATCAACCGATGTCAATAACGCAAAGGAAATGCTCAAAGCAGTTGATTATATCAAAAACACTCTCGGCATAGGTACGGTACTCGGAGTATCGAACATCAGCTTCGGTCTGCCTAAAAGAGAAGCGATTAACACCGCATTCTTCATTACGGCGCTTGAACACGGTCTGTCGGCAGGGATAATAAATCCCCTGAGCGAAAGTATGATGAACGCATATTATTCTTTTAACGCTCTTTCGGGATTTGACGCTAACTGCACGCAGTACATAGAATCCGTTACGGATTCATGCACAGTTGCTTTCTCACCGAGCGAATCCGACTTAAAAAGTGCGATTATAAAGTGCGATTATAAAGGGGATGAAAGAGGATTCCGCTCTTTGCGTAAAAAATCTTCTTGCTCAAATTCAGCCCCTTGAAATCATAAATCAATATATTATCCCGGCTCTCGACATTGTGGGCGACGGGTTTGAAAACAACAAGATATTCCTGCCACAGCTCCTTATGAGCGCCGATGCGGCTAAAGAGGCGTTCAATGTAATAAGAGAATATTTTGTACTCAACGGTGAAAAGAAAGAAGACGGCAACAAGGTGGTTATCGCAACGGTTGAGGGCGATATTCACGATATAGGAAAGAATATTGTCAAGGTGCTTATGTCAAACTACGGCTTTGATATGATAGACCTGGGCAAGGATGTTAAATGCGAAAAAGCGCTTGAAGCGGTTATTGAAAACGACTGCAAGCTTGTCGGTTTTTCCGCTTTGATGACAACGACCGTACCAAATATGGAAAAGACAATCCGCCTTATCCACGACAATACCGACGCAAAGGCATTTGTCGGCGGAGCGGTGCTGACAAAATCATGCGCAAAAATGATAAATGCCGACTACTATGCAAAGGACGCAATGGAAAGCGTAAGGATTGCAAAAAGAATTTTTCGGAGGCGAGGAAAAATGATGGTTTCCACAAAGGGCAGATATGCTCTAAGAATAATGATATACCTTGCCGAAAACGCAAACGGTACTCCCGTGCCGCTCAAAGAGATAGCGGACAAAGAGAACATAGGCATAAAATATCTTGAAATAATCGTCGCTTCCCTTAACAAAAATAATTTGCTTGAAAGCGTCAGGGGCAAAAACGGCGGTTATATGCTAAATAAACCCACCGGTGAATATTCGATATTATCAATCTTAAACGCCGCCGAGGGTAGTCTTGCGCCGGTAGCCTGCGTTGACGATGTTTGCGAAATGGCGGATTCCTGCAAAACATATACGCTTTGGAAAGAGCTTGACAATGTTATAGAAAATTTCCTTTCATTAAAAACCTTGGCGGATATTATTAATTAATAATGGCCGATTGTAAAATGAAGTTGAACATCTAAAAAATCCATAGCGATTGAA
>JAJQGZ010000230.1 GCA_021200075.1 Clostridiales bacterium
ATTTTAATCAAATCATCCTTGCCGAGTGAATCAAACCGTTCTTGATTCACTCGGCAAGGATGATTTGATTAAAATTATGACCGAGCCGAAAAACGCTATTTTAAAGCAGTATCAAAGACTTTTTGAAATGGACGGAGTCGCTCTTGAATTTAAGAAAGACGCACTTGGCGAAATTGCCGATATTACCCTTGAAAGCAATACCGGCGCCAGAGGTTTGAGAAGTGTGTTTGAGCGTGTTCTCAACGATTTGATGTATAAAACGCCGAGCGACTATACTATTGAAAAAATTATTATTACCGAGGATTGCGTGAGAAACGGCGATGAGCCTATAATTCTCAGAAATCCGAACAAACAGCCGAAAGCACTTACAGCCGGCAGCTTAAAAAATGCATAATTAACTATAACGAAGCACCGATAAAACATTTGCACCGGAGCACTATTATTAATCGGTGCTTCAAGGCTGTTCCATCGGTGTTTGTTTTTAATACCTTAAACAGCAATTGAAAAGCAGGTTTTTATATGAAAGATGATATAAATAATTTTACGGATAATATGGAAGGAATGACCGATTTAAACGGTTTTTTAATTCTTCCCATTATCCCTTTGAGAGGATTGGTTGTTTTCCCCGATATGGTGCTTCACTTTGATGTCGGGAGGAAAAAGAGCGTTCGTGTCTTAAAAGAAGCGATGAACGCAGACCAAAAAGTTTTTCTTGTGGCTCAAAGGGATGCCTCCGTTGATGATCCGTCAATTGACGATTTGTATGAAACCGGAGTTGTCTGCTATGTTAAGCAGATGCTCAGAATACCTAACAGCGAAAATCTCAGGGTTGTGGTAAACGGAATCGAAAGGGGATACTTGTCATCTCTTGTTCAGACCAAACCGTATCTCTCAGGCGTTATTCAGTCGGGTATCGAGCCGATTTTAGGCAATTCTTCCGTTGAGGAAACAGCGTATCTCAGAATGGCTAAAAAAGAGTTTGAAAAGTATACGTCCTATATGCCTAAAATAAGCAGCGATATTATCGCAAAGGTCGTTTCTGCCAAATCAAGCGGTAAGCTTGCCGATTATATATGTTCAAATACTTTTCTCGATTATACCGATAAGCAGACGATTCTCGATATCATCGACCCTCGTGAACGCTTGCTGAATCTTATTTACATATTAAAAAAAGAAAATGCCAATCTTGAAATTGAGCAGGAGCTTCAGCAAAAGGTACAGGAAGAGATTGACAAAAATCAGCGTGAATACTATCTTCGTGAAGAAATGAAAGTCATTGCAGATTCTCTCGGCGAAAGCGAGAATCCGATTGAAGAAGCGGATGAATACAGAGAGAAAATCAACGCTCTTAAATGTTCGGATGAAATCGGGGAAAAGCTTCTTCATGAATGTGACAAGCTTATGAAAATGCCGAGCGGTTCGCACGAAGGTACGGTTGAACGCAATTATCTTGATAAATGCCTTGAAATTCCGTTTGGTACTTACACAAAGGACAGTATAGACCTCAATAAGGCACGCAAAATACTCGATAAAGACCATTACGGGCTTGATAAGGTTAAGGAAAGGGTAGTCGATTCCCTTGCCGTATACAAGAGAAATTCCAATTTCAGCGGTCAAATTCTTTGCCTTGCAGGGCCTCCCGGTGTTGGTAAAACCTCAATTGTAAAATCCCTTGCAAAGAGTATGGGCAGGAAGTATGTCCGCATAGCTCTCGGCGGAATTTACGACGAAGCGGAAATTCGCGGTCACAGGAAAACATATATCGGTTCAATGCCCGGAAGAATTGCGGAAGCTGTAATTAAAGCAGGTACAATGAACCCGATAATTCTTCTCGATGAGATTGATAAGCTCGGCAGTGATTTTAAAGGCGATCCCTCATCGGCTCTTTTGGAAGCTCTCGACCCGGAGCAGAATAATACTTTTACCGACCATTATATTGAATTTCCTCTTGATTTAAGCAGAGTTATGTTCATCACAACGGCGAATGATGTATCGACAATTCCTGCTCCGCTTTATGACAGAATGGAAGTTATCGAACTTAATTCATATACCGCTGAGGAAAAATTCAATATTGCCAAAAAGCATCTTGTAAAAAAAGAAATGGCTAAGCATAATCTCACTGCAAGGGAGTTTAAGATTACCGATAAAGCCATCTATGATATTATAGATTCTTACACAAGAGAAGCCGGCGTCAGAAATCTTGAAAAAACTCTTGCCGCTCTTTGCAGAAAAGGCGTTGTCGCACTTGACGGCTCTCAAAAATCCTTTAGAGTAACGGCCGATAATATTGAAGAATATATCGGCAAAAGGAAATATATTTGTGAAACCGTCAGCAAGGAAAATCTCGTCGGTACGGTCAACGGTCTTGCGTGGACAAGCGTCGGCGGCACTATGCTCCCGATTGAAATTTCCGCTCTCGACGGAACGGGTAAAATAGAACTTACCGGCAATCTCGGCGATGTTATGAAAGAAAGTGCCAAAACCGCAGTTTCATATGTTCGCTCAAGGTCTGCCAAATTTGGTATAAATTCCGATTTTTATAAAACAAAGGATATTCATATCCACGCTCCCGAGGGCGCCGTACCCAAGGACGGCCCGTCGGCAGGTTTTGCCATAACAACTGCGCTTGTGAGCGAGCTTACGGGTATAGCTATTAAATCAAATGTCGCTATGACAGGGGAAATCAGCCTTAAAGGCAGAGCGCTTCCTATCGGCGGTTTAAAGGAAAAATCAATGGCGGCATATAAAGCAGGGTGCGATACAGTCATTATTCCCGAGGAAAATAAAAAAGATCTTTCCGAAATTTCGGACGAGGTAAAATCTTCGGTTACTTTTGTGACTGTGTCGTGCTTTGAAGAGGTTGTACCGATTGCACTTGAATATATGCCGAAAGCACTTCCCGCAAGCGAGAGCAGGGGAGATAAAAGCGTTATCGTACCTCCTGCAAAGAAGAAGTCGCCGTCGGTAGCGCAGTAGCGTATGATACGAAAGGGTTTACGGTGTAAATATGAATTATAATACGGCGGAGTTTGAATTTGCCTGTGCTTTACCATCTCAGCTGCCTAACAGCGATTTGCCGGAGATAGTATTTGCAGGCAGGTCAAATGTGGGCAAAAGCTCTTTGCTTAATAAGATTTTTAACAGGAAATCGCTTGCAAGAGTAAGCTCTGTACCGGGTAAAACAATCACCATGAATTTTTACGGCGCCGATAATGTTAAATTCGTTGATTTGCCGGGTTACGGCTATGTCCGCCTTTCCAAGGATGAGAAAAAACGCTTCGGCGTTCTTATGGAGGAATATTTCAATTCCGGCAGGAATATTGTGCTTGCAGTCGAGCTGATTGATATGCGCCATCCGCTTTCGGAAGACGACAGAAATATGATTAACTTTTTTAAGGATATGAATATTCCTTTTATAATAGTTATGACAAAGGCAGATAAGCTCAAAAAGACCGCTTACGAAGAAAGACTGAGGCTTTCCAAGCAGGAGCTTGCTTTTGCAGGAGATGTGCATACAATACCTTTCTCGGCAGTCAGCGGTCAGGGGCTTGCAGGAATTAAAAATTATATAGAAAAATCGGCAGTCGAAAATTGCAAGTGCAAGTTGAACACTTCCGTGTAAAAGTTTAATAGAGTC
>JAJQGZ010000027.1 GCA_021200075.1 Clostridiales bacterium
GGCAATAGGCGTTGTCGGATATTGTGTTGACGAGAGAGTAAAGGTTGATTCCTCTACAAACAGAGTTTTTTCAATCATATTTAAAGCAAAGCTTCCTTCGGAGGATAACAGATGAAAAATATGTCAAAAAATTGGAAATCAATTCTTATTTATATATTGATTCCTGTATTGTTGATTCTTGCAGTACTGTTTTTTGCAAACCAGCAAAGTGATATTGAACTGAAATATTCCGAAATTGTCACGATGTTTAAGAATGACGAGGTCAGCGAATTTTCGCTTGATTTATCAAGCGGTAGCCTTGTTTATAAAACCTTTGACGACCCGGATACAGAGCAAAGCTATTCTGTGCCGAGCGTATCGTATTTTCTTGATGACATCAGAGATGAAATTGACGAATATAATTCGGAAAATCCCGATAACCCGATAGTTTATGATTACGATGCGGGCACTTCAAATTCGTGGCTAATCAGTATGCTGCCGACTCTTATAATGTTTGTTTTGATAATCGCTCTTGCTTTTTATGCTTTCAGGAGAATGAGCGGAGCTATGAACAGCGAAACCAACAGAACTCTCGGCTTCGGCAAGGTTAAAACGAAAAATCTTGTTGATGATGAAAAGAGAAAAACAACTTTCGAAGATGTTGCAGGCTGCGACGAGGAAAAAGCGGAACTTGAGGAAATTGTTGATTTTCTTAAAGACCCCGATCAATTTACTCAGCTCGGCGCAAGGATACCCAAGGGTGTTTTGCTTGTTGGTCCTCCCGGTACCGGTAAAACTCTTCTTGCAAGAGCAGTTGCCGGAGAAGCGGGCGCACCGTTTCTTTCAATATCAGGTTCCGATTTTGTCGAAATGTATGTGGGCGTCGGCGCTTCAAGGGTAAGAGTTCTTTTTGAGCAGGCAAAGAAAAAATCTCCGTCAATAGTATTTATAGATGAGATTGACGCCGTAGGTCGTCAAAGAGGCGCAGGTCTCGGCGGCGGGCATGATGAAAGAGAGCAAACTCTTAATCAGCTCCTTGTTGAAATGGACGGTTTCGGCGCAAACGAGGGAGTTATAATAATCGCCGCTACCAACAGACCCGATATTCTCGACCCGGCACTTCTCAGACCCGGTCGATTTGACAGACAGGTTACTGTCGGCAGACCCGATGCTAAGGGCAGGGAAGAGATACTGAAAATTCATTCAAGGAATAAACCTCTTGCTCCCGATGTTGATTTAAGCGATGTTGCCAAGGGTACTATCGGATTTGTCGGTGCAGACCTTGAAAATCTTATGAACGAAGCAGCGCTTCTTGCCGCAAGGCGTAAGCTCAAGGCGATTACAAGAACGGAAATTCAGGACGCTACGCTCAAGGTAATTATGGGTACTGAAAAGAAGTCTCATAAGATGTCCGACAAAGAAGTTCGTCTCACCGCATTCCACGAAGCAGGTCACGCAATCGCCACCTATTATCTCGAAACTCAGGACGATGTTCACGAAATCAGCATTGTTCCCAGAGGTATGGCAGGCGGTTACACTATGAGCTTGCCGAGCGAGGATAAGAGCTATAATTCAAAGAATGAAATGCTTGACGAGCTTGTTGTTCTTCTCGGAGGCAGAGCTTCCGAAACGTTGACAATGGGCGATATTTCAACCGGTGCTTCCAACGATATTGAGCGTGCCACCCAGGTTGCAAGAGATATGATTACCGAGTACGGTATGAGTGAAACGCTCGGGCCTATCAATTTTGGCAACGATAATCAGGAAATTTTCGTCGGCAGAGATTACGGTCATGTTAAGAATTATTCCGAGGAAACCGCCGATAAAATTGACGAAGAGATTGCCCGTCTTATCAATGATGCTTACAAGAGAGCTGAGAATATTCTCACAGAGCATATGGATAAGCTCACTCTTGTTGCAAACAGCTTGATTAAGAAAGAAAAGCTTAATAAAGAAGAATTCAAGTCTCTTGTCGAACTCGGATATATCCCGGGTGATGAAGAAGCTCACTCTCAAAGCACTTCACAATCTTCAAGCACAACCGATACCGCACAGGATGTTCAAAGCGTTGAGCAGCCCGACTTTTCACAAGATGGAGCAATAAATAATAATCCTGCGGATAAAAACGAATAATACGCTAACATTATAGACGGCAGTACAAATTCTGCCGTCTTTTCTTGACTTTTACACAAGATATAGTATATAATATCTTTCGATTTATTCAGCACATTTTTATGCATAAAATACGCTGTACGGTATTGTAATTCGTGCTTTTCACGATTATATCGAAGGAGGAATCATTTTGGCTAAAAAGAAATACGGTAATGAGAGTATAAAATCTCTAAAAGGAGCAGACAGGGTTAGAAAAAGACCCGCCGTTATTTTCGGCTCCGACGGTGCAGAGGGTTGTCGTCACGCAGTTTTTGAGATTATGTCAAACTCGATAGACGAGGCAAGAGAGGGATTCGGTAATAAAATTATCATCTCTCGTTTTCTTGACGGTTCTGTCGAGGTTCAGGATTTCGGCAGGGGTATTCCCGTTGATTATAATAAAAATGAGGATAAATATAACTGGGAGCTTCTTTTCTGTGAAATGTATGCCGGAGGTAAGTACGATAACGGAGAGGAGAATTATAAATTTTCTCTCGGTCTTAACGGTCTCGGCTTGTGCGCAACACAGTACGCTTCTGAATATATGGATGCCGAGATTCATACCGGCGGTTACAAATACACCCTGCATTTTGAAAAGGGAGAAAATGTCGGCGGTCTGCATAAGGAAAAGTACGATAAAAGAGACACCGGAACCCGTATAAAATGGAAGCCCGATTTGGAGGTTTTTACCGATATTGATATTCCGCTTGATTATTATAAGGAAACAGTTAAGCGTCAGGCGATAGTAAACGACGGTGTAAAATTTATTCTAAAAAATCAAATTTCTTCATCCAAATTTGAAACCTTTGAATATTGCTTTAATAACGGCATTTCCGATTATGTAAGCGAGCTTGCCGGCGAAGACGCTTTTACAACCGAGCAGTATTGGGAATGTGAAAGACGAGGCAAGGACAGGGAAGACTTGCCCGAATATAAGCTGAAGATAAAGACAACCTTATGCTTTTCTCTCAAAACTCAGTTAAAGGAATATTATCATAATTCAAGCTTTTTGGAGCACGGCGGTGCGCCTGAGAAGGCTTTTAAAAGTGCGTTTGTAAATCAAATTAACGCATATCTCAAAGCTAATAATAAATATGCAAAAACCGACGGACAGATAAATATTCAGGATATCGAGGACTGCATTATTTTTGTCGTTTCTTCTTTTTCAACTCAAACCTCTTATGAAAACCAGACGAAAAAGGCTATTACCAATAAATTCATTCAAGAGGCTATGACCGACTTTTTCCGCAAACAGCTTGAAGTGTATTTTATAGAAAATAAGACCGATGCAGAAAAAATTGCAAACCAGGTACTTATAAATATGCGTGCAAGGATTAAAGCGGAGAATACAAGGAAAACTCTCAAAACATCGCTTCAGTCAAAAATGGATATGACAAACCGTATTCAGAAATTTGTTGATTGTCGTTCAAAGGATGTCAATGTGAGAGAAGTGTTTATAGTAGAGGGCGATTCCGCACTCGGTGCCTGTAA
>JAJQGZ010000056.1 GCA_021200075.1 Clostridiales bacterium
ATAAATTTATACAATGCAAAAATGATTGTAAAGATTTAGATGACACTTTGCAGTAGGAGCGGATATTATCCGCCCGCCATATTTTTGCAAAAATAAATGTTGCAGAATATACCGAAACATTTATTATAATCATTTTAAACGAGTGGAGGGATTTTATGTCAAAGCCGGTTGTTGCAATTGTCGGCAGACCCAATGTCGGCAAATCAACATTATTTAACAAGCTTATCGGCACAAGGCTTTCCATTGTCGATGATACTCCGGGTGTTACCCGAGACAGAATATATGCCGACTGCGAATGGCTTAACAGGAATTTTCTCCTTGTCGATACCGGAGGAATTGAGTCTGACAGCAACGATGTTATATTGAAGCAAATGCACTTTCAGGCGGAGCTTGCAATAAGCACTGCCGATGTTATTGTGCTTGTTACCGATATTCACGACGGTGTTGTGGCAAGCGATTACGAGGTCGCTTCAATGCTGCAAAAAAGCGGAAAGCCGATTATTCTGTGCGTTAATAAATGCGACAGTATCGGTGCGCCGAGCGCCGATTTTTATGAATTTTATAATCTCGGTCTCGGTGATCCCATAGCTGTTTCAGCCACTCACGGGCACGGAACAGGGGATTTACTCGACGAAGTTTTAAAGTTTATTCCGCAGGAAACTGAGAATAATGATTATGAGGAAGTTATCAATGTCGCCGTAATTGGCAAGCCGAATGTCGGCAAATCCTCGCTTATCAATAAAATCAGCGGAGAAGACCGTGCAATCGTTTCCGACATAGCCGGTACCACGAGGGACGCAACTGATACTTTTATTGAAAATGAGTACGGCAAGTTTAATTTTATCGACACCGCCGGAATAAGGCGAAAAAGCCGTGTTGACGAGACGGTTGAAAAATACAGTATTATCCGTGCGAGAACCGCTGTCGAAAGGGCGAATGTCTGCATAATTATGATAGACGCCGTTGAAGGCTTTACAGAGCAGGATTCAAAGGTCGCCTCAATAGCACTTGATAACGGCAAGGCTTGTATTATTGCCGTTAATAAATGGGACGCTGTTGAAAAGGACGGCTCCACTATGGACGAGTACAGGAAAAAGCTGAAAAATGATTTTTCCTTTATGAGCTGGGCACCGATTATTTTCATATCCGCTCAAACAGGGCAGAGACTTAACCGTTTGTTTGAGCTTACTACATTTGTTCATTCCCAAAATTCAATGAGAATATCCACCGGTAAGCTTAACGAGGTTCTTGCAGATTCCACGGCAAGAGTTCAGCCGCCGTCAGACAAGGGGAAAAGGCTCAAAATTTATTATATGACCCAAGCCTCGTCAAGGCCGCCTGCATTTGTTTTCTTTGTTAATGACGCAAAGCTTTTCCATTTTTCCCATCAGCGTTATCTTGAAAACAGGCTTAGGGAAATATTCGGTCTCGACGGTACGCCCGTGCGTTTTATAATACGCGAAAGGGGAGACAAAAGGAAATAATGATTATACCGGCTTATATATTGACGGCGGTAATTTCGTATCTGCTCGGCAGTCTCAATTTCGGAGTTATCGTTTCAAATAAGCTAAAGCATGAAGATGTAAGGAATCACGGCAGTGGAAATGCCGGTACTACAAATATGCTTCGCAATTACGGCGAAAAATATGCCGTTATTACAATTGCAGGCGATATGCTAAAGGTTGCCGTTGCAATTTTTATTGCTTTTATGATTATGAAAATCCCGTCCGTCAGAAGCGGAGAAATGTACGAACGCTTGGTCGGCGTTGTTGACGAAACTATGTTTATAAAATCCTTTGCCGGATTTTTCTGTGTTCTCGGTCATATATTCCCGTGCTTTTTCGGTTTTAAAGGCGGAAAGGGAGTAGCCACGGCAGGCGGAATGGTGTTTTGTATCGACTGGAGAATTGCTTTGATTCTCCTTGCCGTGTTCATTGTAATCGTTCTGCTTACCAAATATGTTTCGCTCGGCAGTATTGTTATGGCACTGCTTTATCCGGTGTTTATGTATATTTTTCACCGCAGTGTAATATTGACGGTTATTGCTCTTGTTTTCACCGTTACGGTAATTATTGCCCATCGTAATAATATCGTCGCTTTATGCAATCATACGGAACATAAAATAACGGATAAAAAGCCGAAAGAAAAATAATAAGCATATAATAAAATGGCCCTGCGGTTTTAATCGCAGGGCCATTGCAGACTGTTGATAAAGCACCCATAACCACGCCCGATTAATTTAAATTTTGTAGTACCTTGTATTTACTAAAAGTTTATAAATAACTGGAATTATCATATAATTTCCTACCAAAATACAAGGAGTAAATTACACAATGATAAAAACTATTTATAAAGTTTTAGACGATACACAGTAGTAGGGGCGGATATTATCTGCCCGCAGTATAATTTTTTGTTAAAAGTCCCGAAAACTCAATGTTCTCGAGACTTTTGGGCGTTTTAAGCCTTTTCCTCGTGGGCGGTACCCTATGTACAGCACCCCTCGCAAAATGCTTAATTCTGAGTACTTTCTCAACAGTCTTCTGCGGTTTTAATCACAGAGTCATTGTTTTGTTTAAAATAATATTATTATGCTATATCTACGGTTGTGGTTATTACCGTATCGTCAAAGGAAAGCCATTCGCCGATTTCCACCTCGAGCGAGGTTGTGGTGTCACGAAGCGCATATGCTTTAACCACTTCCTTTGTAACGCCGGTTTTTATTTCAACATCTTTATAGGAGTCAAGGTCTTCGTCGTCGGCAAGAAAATAGACATCTTCAAGCTCTACTCCGTCCTGGAACACCTTGTCATCAAGTGCATATTCAAAGCTTGCGGAATCCGAAGAATTATTTGTAAATTCATATGTGATGATTACGGCGTCGTTTCCCTTGTAATCCTTTGTAAGTTTTGCACTTTTTACCGTGCATATGTAATCGCCGATTTGACCCTCGACACTTTCGGCGGATTCGGCGCTTACTGCGTTTGAATCGGAATTTGGCGAGGAATCGCCGTCGTCGCCGGAGCTTCCGGCAACCGCACCGATGATAATGATAATCACCGCAATAATTGCTATGATGATTAATCTTTTCTTTTTCTTCTTCTTTTTCTCGTCTTTAAGAGCCGCCGAAACAGCCTCCTGAACATCTGCGTTGTTTTGTCCTTGATAATTATTGTCTGCCATAATGCAAACCTCCTTGTTTATGATGATTATATATTAACACATAAGTATTCGTAATGGCAACATATGTGTTCAAAAAAAATATTATTTATCGCATACACTTATTAGTGGGTGATGCGAATGTTTATACCGACTCTTAATGCAAAAATTGTAGGCGAAGTAATTGCAAAAAACCGCAGGCGAAAGGGCGTTTCCCAGGAAGTTCTCAGCGGACTTGCGGATATAGGGCGAACTCATCTTTCCGCTATCGAAAGAGGGGAACGCAAGCCTACGCTTGAAACCTTGTACAGAATTTCCTGTGCATTGGATGTAAAGATGAGCGATATTGTCTGGGATATCGAAGAAAAAATCAAGTAGGAGAATCAATAATTTATATGCCGTACAATTAATATTTACCACAAATTGGCAATAATATTTTCGGGTATCATTAATTA